>CAYQMO010000001.1:0-75037 GCA_964418315.1 uncultured Geobacter sp.
TGAATCCGCCAAAAGTTAATTTTTTGCTGTCACCTAACTCAAACAACATGATGGTGTTTTTTGGGTTTAACGTATTGTTTATGTTGGTTGGCTTCGGGTTTGTCCTGATGTTGAATTACCGCTTGGCGACCGATCTGCGGCGTTTGGCAACACGTGACAGCCTTACAAGTGCATTGAATAGACGCAGTCTGGAGGAGATTGCCAATCAGTTGCAGGCTCATCTTTCAAGATCTGGCGGTTATCTGTCCGTGCTGATGCTTGATATTGACCATTTCAAATCTGTTAATGATCGCTATGGCCATCCAGTGGGCGATGCTGTGTTAATAGCCCTATCAACTATTTCACATACCACGATACGCACAGGCGATTATTTCGCGCGTTATGGTGGCGAAGAGTTTTGTATTCTGCTGCCGGGAACAACCGAAGCCGAAGCATGCATTCTAGCGAACCGCCTGCGACAAGCATTTTCTGAAATACCCATAGATTGCGGAAGAGGTGAGCTGGTGCGTTGTACTGTCAGTATTGGCGCATCCGATTCATCAGTGAGTGGGCTGGATTTCGAGAAACTGATCGCACATGCAGATGCTGCCCTTTATCAAGCCAAACATGCTGGTCGGAACTGTGTTGTTCCTTATTCGCAATCGGTCGGTACAGAGTCGGTTGCTATTGATACTGTCGCTGCAATGATTTGAATTTTGCATCTATCAGTTACTTTCAAAGGTATGGCGCGTTAGTTTCACCAACGCGACTTTCTCACTGCAAATTCCAACCACATCCTTACCACAAATCACGCTTTCAAACTCTAAAACACATACCAAGCCTCTTCAAAACCGGATTGACGTGACGCCGGAGCGTCACCTGTAGCAAAATTACGCACGCCCGGAATTCCAGCCTAACCACATGATTTACAACAATACACCTTCAATAAAGCCCCAAATATTTCCGATCTAATTTCTGCGATAACAGTAACCGCTGGGAGGACTTCTGGGAGCAGCGTGCTGCGGCGTAAGTTGTTCACATAAATTTGTCGCACATCCAAAAAAGTACATCACACTTGACCTTAAGAAGCGCTGAATGTATAAACGTCTTCTGCCATTGCTCGCGGATCATCAAAATTGAGAGTGGTATATGAATTTTATGTTAGGGGGTTGTCATGGAGAACATCAAGAAAAGCAGAGGTGTTATTGCTATTTTGACTGGGGGAGGAGATGTCCCCGGCCTCAATCCGGCGATTCGTGCCGTTACATTTCGCGCACTGAGCGAAGGGTATCAGGTGATTGGCCTGCGCCGAGGCTGGGCAGGTATTTTAGATTTAATTCGTGACCCTGAAGCGGACAACAGCAATAATTACATCGTGTTGACCGAGGATATCGTCAACAGAGCCGGGCGCACCGGAGGAACCTTTCTGCATACTTCGCGTACTCGCCCCAGTCATGTCAAAAAAAGTTCCGTCCCGCAACATCTGAAAGATACCTACACAGATGAATTCAATGATCTGACTCCTGAGGTGCTGAAAAATCTTGCGTATCTGGGCATTGACTATCTAATCCCGATAGGCGGGGATGACACGCTGAGTTACGGTGTGAGGCTGTTTCAGGAGGGGGTAAAGGTGATTGCCATCCCCAAAACAATGGACAACGATGTGCCTGGCACCGATTATTGCATCGGTTTCAGCACCTGTGTCACTCGCACCATTGAAATGACCAACCGCCTGCGTACCATCGCTGGTTCACATGAGCGTATTCTGGTTTTGGAAGTGTTCGGTCGCTATGCCGGCTATTCAGCATTGCTACCAACAATGGCCGGCTCTGCCAATCGCTGCGTTATTCCCGAATACAAGTTTGAAATTGAACAGTTGACCGAGCTTTTGGTTGAGGATCGCAATAGAAATCCAAGCAAGTATTCTATTGTGCTGGTTTCAGAGGGTGCAATGTACAAGGGTGGCGAGATGGTCTTTCAAGATAGCACTACCGACGCTTATGGACATGCCAAGCTTGGCGGTATAGGCGATTTGATTTCGGCTCAGATAAAAGATCTGAGCAAAAAGTACAATAACGGAAAAACAATTGATGTAATCAACCAGAAGCTCGGGTATCTCGTGCGGGGTGGCGATCCGGACGCCATCGATTCGATAGTGCCGATGGCGTATGGCAACCTGGCTCTGGATTTGATCCTGCAAGGTATTCATGGAAGGGTTGTGGTGCTAAAAAATGGCCGCTACGACAATCTGCCGATAGAGGTGGTAACTGCGAGCAAGAAATTATTAAATCTCGAACGGAGCTACAACTGTCAACGTTTGCGCCCTCGCTACGAGAGCTTCGAGATGAAGCCGCTCTTCCTGGTAACCGGCGATTAACACCGTTTGCGCTGCCTGCTGCGTAGCCAATTACTTGCAACGCAGCGGATTCATTACCTGATATGTCAGATCGGCCATCAGTCCGGAGACCGGGATGGTCAGTACTCGTGCGATCAAAATCCGCTTGGCGACATTCCAATTGACCGCATTAAGCCTTTTGGAAAGGCCGACTCCCAGAATTGAAAAAAGCCGGGGTAGAGTAGGGAACAGGTTTCACCCAGTCCCCCCTCATCAAACCGGACGAGCAGTTTTCCCGCATCCGGCTTTCCGATTTTTTTCGCTGTAAAGTATGCGTAAAGTTCACTGGCTCCAGCTTTTGTGCGATTTCGTTGCCTTATACGCGACAGTTGATGTTCCTTAAACATCACCATAACGGGTCTCCAGCACTGGGTCAAATATCTTCCACAACATGCATCCCTGCTACCACGGACGATTACACAGACCGGTTCCGTTATCAGAGTCTGTGACGGCGGCCTTCCCCTTCTGACCACAGGGTTAAGGTACTCCCAGAATAATAAATATGTGCCAAATCATTTTCCTGCCGGATCAGGAAATCTGCCCTTACACTCGATGTTCAAGCTTTTTGATCTTTATAAGATGAGCCTAAGTCGTATAATAGCGCTTGGCAAGAATTATTTGTAGGTACTCATCATATTACCTGATTCGTTATAATATTCCGCTTCACAGACTGTCTTGCCGGAAATGTTTTATCCGGCATCCAGTTTTCAGCGACTTAAAGGCTGGATTCCGGCCAGAAGCCTGTCGGAATGACAGTAGCGGCGAATTAGAACGAATCAGGATATTAAATTGCCAAACTCTTCAATGCAATACAATATACCAGAGAATACATTCTCTGACAGGTGAAATTTTTCAGAATGCTTTCGTTTGGGCACGACTTCTCAAAATACAATCATAGAGCTCCACCGTCTGTTCGGCCATCTTGTGCATTGAATTTTCCGAAGCATACCGCAAGGCAGCGGCTCCTAGATTTTTCGACAGGCTTTTATCAGCAAGCAGTAAATTAATATTATCCAGCAGATCCTTAGAATTTTCACTCTCAAACAGTTGTATTGATTTAGATGTGGCGTTAATTTCAATTACAGAATCAAGATTTGAGGCGATAACAGGCTTCCCCGATGCAAAAGCGATACTGAGAGAACCTGATCCCGATAATGACGCGAACGGTGCTAGCACAATTGAAGATACGCTGACAATGGCATGCAGTTCATCAGGCTTTAGATACCCGGTGATAGCAACCCGGTTACTGAGACGAGATATTTCAATTTTATTACACAAGACCCTTTCATATTCCGCATCTTTTTCTGTACGAAAACCACCCGCAATGACCAGTATTACATCATCTGGAAGCTGCTCCAGGATATCCAGAACAAGGTCATACCCTTTGCGTGGAGAAATAAATCCGATTATTGTCAGCAGACGCTTCCCCGCAAAATTGAGGTACCGCAGCACTTCGACCCGGTTTTCCGGCACATGGCACGGTGCAATGCCGTGGGGAATTACAGATATTTTATGCGGCGGCACTCCCCTTTGTACAAGGATTGCTCTCTGCTGTCGCGTATGGACAATCGTATGATCAGCCTGATGAAACATGCCGGCATTTATGTAATCGGAGTAACGCCGGGATAAAGGAGACAGACAGAGAGAAAGGCACTTCATTGCCCCGCTGAAGTCTGCCATTTTGAAGGGTGGATCCAACAGTTCATGAGCAGTTATGACCACCGGTATCCTGATTGCCGAGATAAAATAAGGGAAAAGATTTCGTAACGGCCTGAACCCTCCCCAGAAAAAGTACTCATGCTGGATATGGCAAATATCTGCCTGATTCAGTATTTCAGCGCATTCCCGGAATTTGTTCACATAATAGGGATATAAGTAATACGGATATGGGTACTGGGGATTGAGTGGAGAATGGACCGCCTGTACGTTAACCAGACCTGCAAGCTCATCAAGAAGATGGGTTGAATAGTCGGCAATGCCGCATGGTTGATGAAAATTGCTGAAAAATGATACTTTCACACGTGTTTGTCCGCACAGCAGTAATCGATAAATAACAAGCAGAGTAATGACTGGTCGGATTTCATGCTGTTGACTTCTGCAGGGCGAGCCAGGCGAAAGTATATTGCCTCCCCCCCCACTCTATCGTTTTATCCTGCGCGCAATAATCAAGGACGCCAACTGGCTTCAAGCCATAACCTGCAGCCAGTTTTAACATTTCTCTTACTTCGTCCTGAGAAAATATTGTCCAGCTAAGACCAAAAGGACGCTCATCTCCAGATTCCGTTTTTTCAGGCCAGTAATCAAACGATGCAACAAAAAATCCCCCGGGAGCAAGCAGTCGCGAGACCTCCTGAAACAATCTGTCTCCATTATAGCCATGCTCGATGACCGATATTGCGGTAATTACATTGAAACTGGCGTCGGAACAGGTACTTTCCAGAAAATTTTCCACTTTGTAGCGGATGACACCGGATAACGGCATATCTGTCAGTCGGGGATTAAGATCGATTCCCGTAAGATCGGCAAATCCAAGGCGTGCCAGCAACAGGAGCATCTCCGAAGAAAAAGCCCCCATATCGAGTATCGCCGCATCATCGTCAAGGTTGTCGCGGATGAAGTTTACTGTTTCAGAAACGTCCCACCCCTTGACAGGATCACCGACTGCAACCTTTTTCGTGAGCCGCAGCTTCCGAAGCAAATTTCCGGATCGCGTCGGCAGCACATTAAGCCCCCTTTCGGCCAGTATGCGGCGCGCAGAGGTTATTTCATCTCTGTTTTTTAATATGCGGAGCATATGACTTTTACCGTATCAAGCTGCATCGAAAGTATATTATGAACGACCGGTGACATCACTTAGCGCCTCTATTATTCAATTTGTTGTACGGGAACCGTATTTAAGAAAAACTTTGATAAATCCAACTATAATTTTTGAAACCTCAAGCACTCCATGCAAAATACTCCGGTTAATTATTATTCCTGAAACGTATGCTTTCAGAATATTTATCGGATTGCGGGGATTTGCGTAAAGGTACATTTTGACATTCTGGTACCTAGTTTCAGTCGCAAACTGCTGTGAAATATCAAAGAAGCGCTCCAGAGGGATGTCCGTCAGGAGCGGTGCCCGCTCCAGTGTTGATATTTTGTCTGGAATATCCATGACGATTGAATCATAGTTTTCTACCGGTATGCCCCTGCTGACAGCATATCCCCAGAACTCAGTTCCCGGAAATGCCGTTGCTATATACGATAATGGAGCGAGAAAAGGAGAACTGCGATATCCCCTGATAAAATCAAGGCTTTGAAGTAATTCACTCTCTGTCTCGCCAGGGTTCCCTATCATGAACGATCCCATAATCGGAATAGCGAACTTGTTCGAAAGTTCAATAACACGATGGTTCGAACTAACTGAAGCCAAATTGCTGTTCTTCAGATAACAAAGAGTTTTTTCACAACCTGATTCCATACCGACACCGATGACCACCACGTTCATGGCCTTCAGCATGGCCATTGTTTGTTCATCCAACATATCGGCCCTGGCAAGGCACATGAACTTGGCCTTGGTATGCAGTTTTTTTTCAATGATTGCAGCTTGAATTTCTTGAAACCGTTTTTTGTCCGCAGTGAACAGGTCATCAAAAATATGAATTATTTCTGCCTGGTACTCAGTAATCAGGAGATCTATCTCTGCTACAACCCGCACGGACGAGAATCCCCGGAAGGTCTGCCAATGAGTTTTGGTAGAGCAGAAAATACACGTATACGGGCACCCGCGACTTGTCATAATGGTCAATGATCGGCCGGAATAATAAGGAATTATCTGTCTATTCTTAAGATAAAATTCCATGTTGGCTATACTGCGATCCGGCAATGGAATCGTATCAAGGGGATAGATGAGTTCTCTCGGATCGGTAGCAACTGTACCCCCATTCATGTGGTAACAGATGCCGGCAATCTCCTTGATCGCCTCAATTTCCAGCGATTCAAGACGCATCAACTCCAACATGGTCTGTTCGCCTTCTCCAATAACACCAAGATCAAAACAGTCGGGGAGTTCATGACACGTTGAAATGTGTACTCCTCCTAGGACAATCGGGACGTCCGGAAATCGCGTCCTGACAAATTTTGCAAAACAAATCGCCTCAGCGAGTGTCTGTGAAACTGCGCTTATACCGACAACATCTTTCGGGGTGAAGTCCTCATAAATATCCTGACAGTTAGAGTCCAGAAGTGTAATGTCATAAATACCACCATACCGCTTAAGATAGGCAGCGATTGAACAAAGCCCTAACGGGAGTATGCCGCCTTCAAAACCTTTACTCACATTTACGAGGGCAAGGCTTTTCATAAGTTGTTGTTTGTCAGCGTGATATCGTTACGACATATATCCTTAAAAATACGTGTCTGTCCTCGTCCCAAAAACAGAAGTTTCCGCACGTTCATGAAAAAATACCAGTGGAACTTCAGACGGATGAGCCTTGTATTAAAGCTTGAGAGCAGATTGTGCCACAAGTAGCCAAAATTCCCGTAATATTCCATGTTGACCTGATCCTCAAACTGCTTCAGTTCATACCCGTTGATAGCACATATGGAAAGCGGCTCAAGATCTTTATTCCAACTAACATATTGGATTCTCTTCCAGTCGTATTTTACCTCTTCTGGCAAGTAGGAGTAAACTTGCGTACCCGGAAATGGAACCAGCAGAAAAAAAGAGGTGAAATCGCAACGAATCTTCTTTGCCAGTTCAAGCGTCTGGTTAATCGTCTCATAGTTGTCATGCCTATGGCCAAAAATAAAAAAACCAAAGGTTTGAAGATGGTGGCGGCGCGCCATGGCAAAGGCTTCGATTATCTGCTGCGTTGTAATTTGTTTATTGATCTCTTTCAGGATTTGATCGTTTCCCGACTCAACCCCAAACTGGATCAGATAGCAGCCAGCCTCCTTAAGTAACTTGTAATCGTTATCTGTAAGAATATCGACCCGCGCAAGCATTCGCCATGGAATACTGATCTCATGCTGTTTCAGCAGTCGCGTAAACTCGGCCAACCAACGCCTGTCGAGAGCAAAAAGATCATCCTGAAAATAAATTTCAGCAACCTGGATGGTGTCAATCAGATACCAGATTTCAGTTATGACATTCTGGGGGGAGCGCCTTCTGGTCGTCGACCTGAATACGGCCTTGTTGCAAAACGTACAGTTGTAAGGACAACCACGAGAAGTAATAATAACACCGACTCTTTTGCCAAGACTGAGCGGATTTTTCTGATATGAGTCGAGACAAACAAGGTCATGAGCCGGTATTGGAAGTTCGTCAAGTTCAGCAATGAAATCTCTTGCCCCAGTAAAAACAAAGTCGGAGGCCTCGTCTCTGCGCCTTACATATAAACCTTTCACCCTGGTGCCGTCCTGCCCGGCATCCAGGTTTTCAAGAAGTTCCCTGAGCGTGACTTCTCCTTCTCCCGCCGCAAGAAAATCAATTAACGGACATTCCTGCATAGTGTATTCGGGTAAAGCAGTCGCATGAGGACCACCGACAATAATGACGGCATCCGGGGCAACATCGTGAATACGCCGAATTATCTCGTATGCCCGCGAAATGTTTGTCGTGTAGAGGGTTAGTCCTACGTACGCAGGGCAGGTATCCTGTAACATCCCGATAAACTCGTCACCCGGTTGTGCAAGGGTTCCTTCGTCAAAAAAATGAACATGACGTCCGTAAGACCTCAGATATGAGGCAATATAGAGCGGCCCCAACGGAGGATACTCGTGATGATAACCACCACTTGGATTGATCAGTAATATGCTCATAAGGTCATTATTATAGAACCTTTATTTGTTGGACTTCAAATCATGGAGAAACATTTTATTGGGCATGAATATGCGGCAGAACCAGTAAAGAGCAGTTGCCAGCGGCTTTTCCGGCAGACAGGCTATCGCCATTGCACACAGATTCCAGAGTCCTGACATTGTCAATTCAGACATGTATGTACGGTAATGCATTAAGGCATATGCTCCAATGCCTCGTTCATACAGAAGAACAGCAAGATTTTTCCATGGCTCCCTGCGGACGATAAACTTCCTGGATCTGCTGGAAAACTGTGTAAAGGTCCAGATAAGCCGGGGCCATTTAATCATCCATACCTCAAAACCTCTCGGTTTCCATTGGCCATTTCCATAGCGAATACTGATATACGGCTCTGAAATAACAATGGCCGGGCCTGGCAGCAACTTTTGGAATATCACGCCGATATGCACGAATTCCGTTCCAAAATATTGTTCTTTCTGTCGTGCCAGCCACACATCACGCTTGATTACAACAGCACCGATAAAAGAGAGATAGCTTGCTACATATTCAAACAAGCTCTCCATTGAATCAGGGGAAAACTGTCTGTTTTTGTTTGCGGATATTCTTTTCGGCATCAAGATTTCTGTAAAATCACCGTTGGATACTTCAGCATTTACGACAATCAAACAATTTCCTGCGCAAATTGCTGCAGTGACTGCGGCAACCGCTCCCGGTTTAAGCAGATCGTCGTCTGTAAAAAGCCAACAGTACTCACCACGGGCTAATTCAACAGATTTACAGTAATCCTGATCAACACCGCCCTTTTCAGCAAGCCTGATGTATCTGACTCGATTGTCAACCGCAACATAACCGCTGACTACGTACTCAGTTTCGTCCGTAGACGCACCATCTACCACCAAAAGTTCAACATCGTCGGACAGTTGCGGAATGATACTTTCAATCGTCTGGCCGATAAATCCGGCACGGTTATAGGTTGCAATGCAGATTGTTAACAGAGGCATTTTAATTTCGTCCGATAATTGCATCAACCTTGTCGGTTACCTTTATGAAATATTATGTACGTATATAACGCTTTCCTGATTCTTATAGCCACGTTGATCATGAAGACCGGCATTATCCTGAAAATAACATATTTAATTCTGTTGCATATGCCGGCATTCGAATAATGCCGTGACACGATGGCGTACATCTCGGCTATGTCTTCGTTTCCCGGTGAGGTTATTACCTGCAGTTTCAACAGGAACAGAAGCAGCAGCGATCTTTCGTTTCTGACGACTCTACGAATATGGAATGTTTCTTCAGAGTTTCTGCCAAATATGGTCTCGGCTATATGGGTAAAACAATCAACGGATATATGCAGACGATGAACAATCCCTCTGTCCAGAAACGAATCATTCTCGCCCCGCTTGTAAATCATGTTTTCAGCAAGAAAGTGAACGACAAGGCCATCTGGAACCATACTGAGCAATCGACCGGCAAGCGCCCAGCATGTTTCGTAAAATGAATCAGGGATACCTACAGCCTTTTCCCATACATCCCGCCTGAAAACCGGTCCCGACAAAAAGCTGAAAAACGCCTCGCTTGTCCGCGCATTGCTGAAATATCGCTTCCGATCCTCCTCACGGCCAAGATCAAATACCTCCGGGGCCGAAATATTTTTGAAAATCGGATATTCCTCTATTGGTTCCAGCTCAAAGGTGCATAACGTATGTTCGCATAAATAGATGTCACTTTTGGAGCTTAATGCGTTGAGTACCTTGTTGACAGCCCCAGGCTTCATGATGTCATCGGCGGAAAACAGCCAACAGTACTCCCCTGCCGAAAGACTAACCGCCTTTGCAATATCTCTATCGATTCCTCCTCGATGAGCCTGGCGGTGATAGTGTATTTGTTTGATGCCATGCGTTTTTTGCGCGACGATTTCAGTTGTGTTATCGGTGGAGCCACCATCAAGAATGACAACCTCCACACCCTCGGCAAGATTGGCAATAATGCTGTCCAGGGTCTGCCCGATAAACTTTCCGAAATTGTATGTCGGAATACAAATAGATAGCTTCGTCATTTCAGTATTTCAATATGGTGAACAGAATTGTCATAGCCTACCTTCAACAAAGTACATTCTGACTGGTTTTTTCAAGCATGGAGAAAATACCACTATCATTATGAACGCAACCAAAGCCAGCACCATGGCGATACATAGCTCAATAATAGGTGGGAAGCCAAATCCGCTTACCGATCTCCCAGCACCGAGCACCACTGTTAATGTCACACAGAGCGGCATCATAACATCACACAGCAACCACTTGAAGCCTATTCCTTTTAACAGACTCCTGTGAGTCAGCCACGTGCCCGCGACAAGATAGATGCCATTTAGAACAGCCCATGATGCGGCACCGCCGACAACGCCATGCCTCACGGCAAGATAGATTGTCATGGGAATCATCACCGTCATCAGGATGGCGTTGATAACCAGCGGCAACCGGGTCATTCCATAGGCTAATTGAAGTGCGTATGGGAAGTGCATGGCTCCGTTCAGCGCTGTACCGATTAAAAACAATGAAACTACCGGTGCGGAAATGACCGCAAGCTCCTGGTTCTTTGTCCATAGCACCAGAATCTGTTGTGAGAAAACAGCGGCAGCCGCTGCGACCGGGAAAAGCACCGCAACCAGCAGTCGAGTTCCAGTCCTGTAGAATTCAATCAATTTATCAGTATCATCAGCAACAACCAGCGCAGATAAACGCGGGTATATGACGCTAAAAACGGGTGAAAGAATCATGTACAAACCACTCGCGACCACTCCGGCCAGTGCATAACGGCCAAAATCATCCAGACTGAGTATCCTGCTCAGCAATACCTTGTCCAACTGCGCCAGAATAAGCCCGGAAATGGCAATACCGCTCATACCGGCTGAAAAGCGCCAGATCCTCCTCAACTCCTCAACATCAAATCGAACTGCATCACTTCTTCCCACAACATGCCAGGCGCCCCACCACATAACGGCAACATGAACAGCACCAACCACCGCCTGCCACAGGAAAAACGCTTCAATTGCAGGCGATACGAAAGCGAGTACCGCCACCGCACCCAGGCTTCCTAAAATTGACAAAGACAAGTTAATTCCACTGGAAATAGTCAGACGCTGTGCGCCTATCAATGCGCCCTGATATAACGCTCTCGGCCAGTGGAACGCCATTATCAGCCCCATGAGCGTTATTGCATGCCTTAGTGTAGCTTGAGGTAAATTTTGCGGTTTCAGCCACAACCCCGCAATTACGGGCGACAAAGATATGATCAGCACCGCAATCAGCACCGCCATACACCAATAGACAACAGCAAGGGTATGCAGCAGACGGCCTGATTCCTTTATGTTTCCGGTAGCAGCATAACGGGCAACCTCTCTATTTATTGTCGGTGCAAGGCCCATATCAAAAATCTGCAGAACCCCTTGCATTGTTGCAAAGAATCCGACTAAACCATAAGCTTCGATTCCCAGATACCTGAGATATATCGGCACAACAGCCAGTCCAATCAATGCAGAACAGATTGAATTTGCGAAACCTGCAAAAAGGTTAAAGTGTATGCTCAAAACAGAAACCTTGCCTTTCAAATGACAAAAAAGAGCGTATCAATTCAGGTTGCACTATTATTCAGTCGCTTCATCAGATAATCCGTCAACGATACAAGTGAGCTATTGATTTCTTCATCGCTCAACCGCACTAATGCTTGGACATCTTTTCTTTTCCTCAGCATAGCCGGCGCCCCTTTAAGGGCAGCATATTTCCCCCGGAAAAAAGGTTTCCACTTGTTCTTCAACAGACAGAAATATCCGAAAAAAGCACATTCGTAGAGTATTCTGTGAGATAGGCTGCGAATCATAAATGCAAAAGGAACGTTTTTCAGCCAGACCCATTCATTATTCCGGGCAAAATAATACACCGACGTATCACTTAAAGCACCAATGGAAGTGCTGACCTTATGGTAAGCAACAGCTTCAGGCACAAACAGGCACTTCCAGCCAGCCAGCCATGCCCGCATATTCAAGTCAGTATCTTCATGATTCAAAAAGAAATCATCGTCAAGAAAACCAATTTCATTTAGCATCTCCCGCTTATAAATAACAGCTGCAGCACAAGCACCAGGAACAAATTTCTTTACGGTATAATTACTTTCAACCTCATGTTCGCCAATTTTAGTGCCGGTAAACGCAGTAGTAAAACTGTCTCCGGCACTATCTATCAGGTTTGTTCCGCCAATTAAAATTTTGGATGAACAGAAACCGATTCCAGGATCTGATTCAAGCGCAGAAACCATAAACTCCAACCATCTATCGCAAAGACTAGCATCATTATTGAGCAAAACAATATAATCGCCTTTGGATGCTTCATACCCGGCAATGTTTCCGCCGGTAAAGCCTCTGTTTGAATCCAACGCAATAGTTGTAATTGATGGATACATTTTTCTGACGAAGGCAAGTGAATCATCCATAGAGCCATTGTCTACAAAGATAATTTCAAAATTTGTATAGGACTGAACATCAAGGGACGAGAAACAATCATAAAGAAGAGACTTGCCGTTCCAGTTTACGATTATGATGCTAACTAAAGAGGTTTTAGATCCGTTTGCAGTGATGGGACCACATTTCATAACTTCTCCAAAAGATAAGCGGCCGACTCTTCGATACCGGCAGAAAGGACAAGTAGTAAAGGGTTAAATGGTCTTTAGGGATGTAGAAAATAAGGTACTTTGTTAAATTCTAAGTCTCTTATTGAAAGGTGCCTTACGCAGTTGGAAATTACATCCCGTAGGGAACACCGTTCGACGGGAGTTTGGCTAAGGTTCCAAATATAACCGTGAACACCAGCATGGTTGCCAGAGGTCGAATCACACTCCAGGCTATACCAATGGCCGTCTGCTTGTAACGCACCAGAATGTCACGCCAGGCAAGAAAGAAAAACAGCTCGCGGTAGCGCCAGATACCCTTCCAGTAATGAAGCGCTCCCATGCCTGGTTTTATTATCAGTTCAGGCTGTTCGTGCACATCCAATATTCTATCCACCATAAATCCCCCACCAAACCATACTCACCCAAGCTATCCCGACAATCAACAATGGCAGATCCCTGACCAACGATTCAGTCGGATCCCCACCCTTGCCGGATTGCACCCGGAGTATATAACGCAGCAAACCAAAACAGCAGAGTGGCACCGAGTATAGTAGAATTGATGAGTGCCGCGATATTACGTACATGGTGTAGGTTACCAGCACCGAAGCACCGGCAAGGAACATTGTCCCTTCGAGAAACCCTGGCGGATATGCCACCAGCGACTTCCGATGGAGGAGCGCCACATCACCCAGATGCCGTTTTTCAGCGAGTCTTTTACCGGCGCTTAAAAAGACCGAAAGCAGGAATACGCTCAAAAACAGCCATTCCGAGATTACCACGTTAAAAGCCGCTCCCCCTGCCTGCAGGCGCAGCAGAAAACCTGTCGATATGCAGAAGATATCCACCAGCACCAGATCCTTCAGTTTCACACTGTATGCTAGTGATACAGTAAAATACGCCATTATGAGCACAAGAAAGGTGAGTGACATATTCCAGGCGAGGAAAAAACTAAAACCTAGTAAAAATGTCGCAAATATCAGTGCCGAGGCAACGGATATTTTTCCTGCGGCTATCGGCCTGTTACGTTTATCCGGATGATGCCGGTCATTTTCCCTGTCAAAGACATCATTAAGAATGTATGTGGAACTTGAGGCAAGGCAAAAAGCAGTAAAAGGGATCAATATCTGAAGTAGATTACTTTGTGAAATTAGTGTGCCGCCCAAAAAAGGCGGGAAGAACAGCATCAGATTTTTCAGCCACTGACGGACTCTGCAGAGTTGTAAAATAGTCCTTACCATTGGTTATGATTCTGTCGTTGGAATTTCATTGAAGTCAACTGGCCAAGTCATTCTTAACCAGAGAAAGAAAGAAATCCTCTAAATCTCTGCGTTTGGTTTCCACCAGCGCCACTTCCACTCCAGATAAATTCACTTCACCCATAAAAGCATTGAAAGCGCCGCAAGGCAGATAAAACTCGGAAACAGAACCGTTGCGCCGAACAGCAGCAATGCCAGCAAACTTTTTTGAATCCGCGTCGGGAAGTTGCAGATGAACAAGATATCCTTCCACGCCACTCCGCATGATATTCTCAACACGGTCGAGCGCCACCAGGCTCCCTTTGACTATCACCCCTACCCGGTCACAAATTTTTTCGACATCATTGGTAATATGAGTACTGAAGAAGACACACTTGCCACGCTTCTTCAGATCAAGAATGATATCCTTGACCAGTGCCCGGCCAATCGGATCCAGGCCGCTCATCGGCTCATCAAGAATATAGACGTCCGGATCATGCACCAATGTCTGCGCCAATCCGACCCGTTGCACCATTCCTTTGCTGTAACCACGCATTGGTCGTTTGCGCGCCTCCCATAGATCAAGCCGTTTCAGTACCTCTTCCGAACGCTGGGCAAGCAGACTCTTCTCCATCTTGAATTGTGAGCCAACAAAGGAGATATACTCCTCAGCACTCAAGTAATCGTAGAAAGCTGGATTTTCTGGCAGATATCCGACATTACGGCGCGATTCCGCCTGAGAGGCGTCCAATCCCATAATCACCGCTCTGCCGGAGGTCGGTCGTAATAAACCCATCACCAGCTTGATAGTAGTACTCTTTCCAGCGCCATTCGGCCCCAGAAAACCGAAGACTTCACCGGTAGCAATGGTGAGATCGAGCCCTTTAAGCGCATCGACCTTTGTCATCCGCTTACCGGAAAACTGCTTGCACAATCCTGTTATCTCAATGGCGTTCATCGATCACAACTCCAGACTTTATCATTAAGTAATGAAGGTACAGCATATATCCAAGCCAAAGTTACTGCTATATTAATACAAACGCAAGCGTGAACTACTCAAACAAGCTTGCAAACCTCACCTTTATCCTGATAGATTCAATGTAGGCTTGAAGGGAAAATCGGTATCAAATTTGTAGTTCGGCGGGGAGTTGACGCGTGTTAATCAATCTGGTTTCTATCCACCCCTCCCCTTCCCCACAATCAATTCCTCTTTCGACCGCTTTTCTAAAAGCCTACGCGCTAAATAGCGGTGCCACTATTACCCTGACGGATTTTTTCATCGGTCAGGAAGCGGTCGAGTGTGCTGCAAAACTCGCAGAACCTTTCCCGGATTCGGTAGGTTTTTCCATGTATGTATGGAATCGCAACTTGATCAGCCTGATTGCTACAGAGCTTCGGCGCTACCATCCGTCTATCAAACTTTTTTGCGGCGGCCCTGAAGTCACCGCAGCCCCCCTCTCCGTCATTGATACTGGAATCTTTGACTTCGTGATTGTCGGCGAAGGAGAAGTACCATTTTTATCGTATTGCCAGGCGCTCGCCTCAGAAGAAAACTACTCAGAAATACCGGGGATTGTGCATTCCGACTCGGCTGATCTGCAATCACCCGTACCATTACGAGATCTGGATTCCATTCCATCTCCGTATCTTGCAAACATCATCGACACCGATGCCAATCCGGGCATTCTCTGGCAGTTGTCGCGCGGCTGCAGCTTTACCTGTGATTTCTGCTTTGATTCACGAGGAGTTCATGGCGTACGCTATTTTTCTCTTGAGCGGCTAAAGTCTGAATTACAGTATTTTGCTGCCAATGCAGTTTCGCAAATATTCGTTCTTGATTCAACATTCAACCTCGACCAGAAACGCGCCAAAAAGATCCTGCGGATGATTAAAAAGATCGCGCCAGACATTCATTTTCATTTTGAGGTCCGCAATGAATTGATAGATCGTGAAATGGCTACTCTCTTTACTGAGATCACCTGTTCATTGCAGATCGGGCTGCAGAGTTCCGACAGAGAGGTTCTCAAACTGGTTGGGCGAACATTCAACAAAGCGGATTTCAGTGCAAAAGTTGGCCTGTTGAATGAGTGCGGAGCCGTATTTGGTTTTGACCTTATCTATGGACTGCCTGGTGATACTCTCTCCGGTTTTAGCCATAGCATTGACTATGCGCTTTCACTATATCCAAACCATCTTGATATTTTTCCACTGTCTATTTTGCCTGGAACAAAACTGGCGTCTCGCGGAACATCTATCGGCATGCAGTGGGACATACATCCACCGTATATTGTGCAAAAAACTGAAATATTCAGTAGAACTGATATGTTATCTGCTGCAGAACTTGCAAAAGCGTCTGATATTTTTTATACCCGAGGCAAAGCGGTCGCATGGTTTAATGCTATCTTGAGGGTTCTAAACCTGAAACCGGCGATTTTTTTGCGAAAATTTGCCGACTGGCTGGCTACCCAGAAAGGTAACGCGGCTGTAGAGTCTGACTTTACTGATGACGATATCTGGGATCTGCAGCACCTTTTCCTGAAAGTAATTTTTAACGGCAAAAAGTACAAGCGTTATGTTCGTCTGGTACTTGATCTGGCGCAATATCACCATCTTTATGCCTCAACTCTGCTCGCTCCATTCAAACCTAAAGTTATTGATCTCAACCTTCCAGTCGATATCTGTTCCGCCCGCTTCATGCTTTATCCGGCAACACGCATAGCCCATTTCTACTACAATATAGATGAGCTTCTTGACTACGGCGAACCGCAGATTCTCAGGATGTATGAGCATCTCGCGCAGTCCGCTTCCCATGCGGTTATCTACCGGAATGGCGCCTCGGTATGCACCGAATCACTGGCATTGCCATACATCCGTTTGCTGGAGCAGATCCATGAAAATAAAGACCATGACTACCGCTCACACACAGGGCTCAGCAATGAAGAGATTAATGAGTTTCTTTACTTTGCTCTGCAGGAAGGAATAATCGAATGCTGCTAATTTTCAAAAGTGGTTGCATTTCACTGAATATTTTAGTATAGCTTTCATTTCTTTTTTAGAGTTTGTTATCCCGCCGAGATTTGAAGGGTGTCTCTTCATTATGCATGATAAAATAAAAATTTTTTCTGGCAACTCAAATCCGGATCTCGCTGTTAAAATATGCACGTGCCTTGGCGTCCCGCTCGGCGCCGCCCGTGTTCGTCGCTTTTCTGACGGCGAAATAATGGTCGAGATAAATGAGAATGTTCGCGGTCGAGATGTTTATATCGCCCAATCGACCTGTGCTCCGACAAATGACAACCTTATGGAGTTACTGATAATAACTGACGCCTTGAAACGGGCATCGGCTGCAACCATCACTGCGGTAATTCCATATTATGGCTACGCCCGCCAGGATCGAAAGGCGGCTCCGCGTACCCCGATAACCGCCAAACTGGTTGCCGATCTTATCACTACTGCCGGTGTTAACAGAGTTGTTACCATTGATCTTCATGCCGGCCAGATTCAGGGTTTTTTCAATATTCCCGTTGACAATCTGTACGCAGCCCCGGTTATTCTCAATTATCTCAAAGAGCGTTTCAGCGGCGAGAAGGTTGTTATGGTATCTCCGGATGCCGGCGGAACCGAGAGAGCCCGCGCATTCGCCAAGCGCCTCGAATGTACTCTTGCGGTCATAGACAAGCGCCGTACCGGGCCTAATGTCGCTGAAATTATGCATCTGATCGGTGATGTGCGGGATAAAATTGCCATTATCCTTGACGATATGGTTGACACTGCCGGTACCTTGACTCAAGCGGCGAAAGCTCTCAAAACAAACGGTGCGAAATCTGTTTTTGCCTGTGCAACGCATGGCGTGCTGTCTGGTCCGGCTGTTGACCGTATCAATGCGTCTGATATTGAAGAAATTGTTTTGACTGATACAATCCCTGGAAACAGCGGAGACGTTGCAACCTCTAAAATCATCGTATTGTCGGTAGCAGAGCTGTTAGCTGAGGCGATAAGAAGAATTCATGAAGATGAATCGGTAAGTTCGCTCTTTAACTAATTTTTAATATTTTATTCAACATAGGGCGGGAATCACCCGTCACTACACGTGGAGGAACAAATGCAACAGAAACAGATGAATATTGAACTGCGTACCAAAACCGGCACCGGCGTAAGCCGTCGACTTCGCGCTGCTGATATGATCCCTGGTGTTGTGTATGGCAAGGGGGTTGATCCAATCGCAGTAAGTATCAAAATCCGTGATCTGCAGGACGCTATTTCCGGCGCAGGGGGGCAGAACAATCTGATCACCCTGATCGGTGGCGGAACTCTGGATCAGAATATTGCAATAGTCGCAGACATTCAGCGGGATCCGATCAGACGCACCCCCAAACACGTTGATCTCCATCGCATCAACCCGAACGAGAAAATTCGGATCACTGTTCCTGTCGCTCTTACAGGCACCGCAATCGGTGTAAAAGAAGGCGGTCTTCTCGATCTGGCTCACCATGAATTGCGCATAGAATGTCTGCCTGGGAATATTCCGGACTGCATAACCATCGATGTTTCAAATCTTAAAATTGCGCATTCAATTCATGTCAGCGAAATCCCGCTCCCGGAGGGCATCACTCTCCTTGACCAGCCAAAGATCCCGGTCGTCAGCGTTCTTGGCAGAGCCAAGGAAGATGCACCCGCTGCCGCATAACATTCATCTGGCTTTCAAATGAGTACGTATATAGTTGCGGGGCTGGGAAATCCCGGCTCCACCTATCAATGGACCCGCCATAACGCGGGTTTTCTGTTTTTGGATCGTCTTGCCGATCAGGAAAATGTTTCCATTAGCAAAAAAAATTACTCTGGTTTTTGTGGAGAGATGAATTTCTCCGGGCATCGCCTGATACTTCTCAAGCCGCAGACATTCATGAATCTATCCGGACTCTCTGTCATGCAGGCGCTTCAGTTCCATAAGCTCCCGATAGAAAATTTGATAGTCATTCATGATGAGCTTGATCTACCGTTTGGGGTTGTCCGTTTCAAAAACGGTGGCGGTCATGGCGGGCACAACGGTTTACGCTCTATAATCGAGAATCTCGGCAAAGGTGATTTCATAAGGCTCCGCATAGGAATCGGCAAATCATTGCACGGAGATACGACCAGCCATGTTCTCGGTAAGATACCTCCGGAACAGATGGAGTCTCTCCCCCGCGTTCTTGATGGCGGCATAGATATGTTGAAAGTAATGCTTGCGGAAGGACTCCCCAAATCAATGAGTCTCTACCATAGTAAAAAACAATGAATATTGCTGATATCTTCATCCGCCGGCCGATCATGACTTCATTGATCATGATCGCCATCTTCATCTTCGGGGTGGTTTCCTATCGCCTGCTGCCGGTCAACGACCTCCCCAATGTTGATTTTCCGACGATACAGGTCAACGCCAACCTGCCGGGTGCCAATCCTGATACTATGGCATCTGCGGTGGCGACCCCTTTGGAGAACGAGCTTTCGACAATTCCGGGTGTTGACTCCATGACCTCCACTAATGGTGTCGGCACAACCAGAATCACCCTGCAGTTCTCGCTTGATCGCGATATCGATGCCGCCGCGCAGGATGTGCAGGCTGCTATATCCCTTGCCACCCGCTCGCTCCCCAAGGATATGAAAACGCCCCCCTCCTCCCGCAAGGTCAATCCGGCCGATCAGCCGGTGCTCTATCTGGCGCTCAACTCCCCTACCCTGCCGCTCTCTGCCATTGATGAATATGCCCAAACGCTGATAGCTCGTCGTATTTCCACTATCAGCGGCGTGGCGCAGGTCAATGTGTACGGATCGCAGAAATATGCCGTGCGCGCCCAGCTTGACCCGAAGGCGCTCGCTTCCAGACAGATCGGAATTGACGAGGTAGCGACCGCTATTGACCAGGCGAATGTTAATCTTCCGACCGGAACACTTGACGGCACAAAGCAGGCTTATACCATTGAAACCAGGGGACAACTGTTCAAAGCGGCTGAGTACGGTCAACAGGTGGTTGCCTTCCGGGACGGCTCACCGGTGCGCCTTGAGGAGCTCGGAAAAGTAATCGATACGGTTGAGGATACCAAACGAGCCGCCTGGTACAACGGCACCAGGGGGATTGTCCTTGCAGTGCAGCGCCAGCCGGGAACCAATACAATTGAAGTTGTGGACAACGTCAAAAAGCTGCTGCCGACGTTTCGGAGTCAGATACCCGGCTCTGTCGAACTGAATGTGCTCTTTGACCGTTCCCTTCTGATCCGTGAATCGATGCACGATGTCAAGTTTACGCTTGGCTTGACGATTGGGCTGGTGATCATGGTCATCTTCCTTTTCCTGCGCAACATCTCCGCCACGATTATCCCATCGCTGGCGGTGCCGATGTCGATTGTCGGCACCTTTACTGTCATGCACCTGCTCGGTTTCTCGCTCAACAATATCTCCATGATGGCGCTGACGCTGGCGGTCGGCTTTGTCGTCGATGATGCCATCGTCATGCTGGAAAATATCGTCCGCCATGTCGAAAAGGGTGAAAGCGTCATGGAGGCCGCCTTCAAGGGGTCAAAGGAGATCGGCTTCACGATTATCTCCATGACCATTTCTCTGGTGGCAGTCTTTATCCCGGTGCTTTTTATGGGGGGGATTCTTGGGCGACTGCTGCACGAGTTCGCCGTGACGATCAGCGTGGCAATTCTGGTCTCCTGCTTTGTCTCCCTGACTTTGACTCCGATGCTCTGCAGCCGCTTTCTGAAACCGGCGACGAAAAATCATGGTCGCACTTTCATGGCGATGGAGTGTTTTTTTGACGGCTGGCTCAATCTATACGAACGGAGTCTGAAGCTGGTACTCCGCTTTCGCCGGTCAACGATGGTCGTGACGCTGCTGATAACTGCACTGACCGTCTGGCTGTTCAGGATTATTCCGATGGGCTTCCTGCCGTCCGAAGATACCGGACGGATCAATGCGGACATAGAAACAGCGCAAGGGACATCTTTTGCCAGCATGAAGCTTCATCAGGAAGCGGTGGCGGCAATCATCGCCAAAGATCCCAATATAGAAGGCTTCATGTCTTCCATCGGCGGTGGACGCGGCACAAACACCGGTAGCTTTTTCATGCGTCTCAAACCAAGGTCCCAGCGTAAACTCTCGGCAGACCAACTCATTCAAAAGTTGCGCCCACAACTTGCCAAGGTACCGGGAGTCAAGGTATTTTTAAAAAACGTCCCCTCAATCCAGATCGGCGGCACCAGCTCCAAAAGTCAGTACCAGTTCACACTGCAGGGTCAGAATACCGGGGTGCTGTACCGCTCTGCTGAAGAGTTTGAGGCGAAACTTCGTGAAATTGGGGAACTGCAGGACGTTACCAGCGACCTGCAGATCAGCAACCCGCAACTGCATGTGGAACTTAACCGTGACAAGATAGCGACACTGGGACTCTCGGTGCTGCAGGTGGAGGAGGCCCTGGGATACGCCTACGGCTCGCGGCAGGTCTCCTCAATTTTTGCGCCTAACAACCAGTATCAGGTGATTCTCGAACTCGACCCGCTCTACCAGGGAGATCCGACCGCACTCAGGATGCTCTATATCCGCGCCAAAACCGGGCAGATGATTCCTCTGGAAACGGTGGCAACGATCTCCAAAACCATCGGCCCGTTGGCGGTCAACCATCTGGGACAACTCCCGGCGGTGACGATCTCGTTCAATCTGCGCCCTGGCGTGGCGCTGGGAGATGCCATGAAACTTGTGGACAAACTTGCAGACACGACACTTCCGGCGACGATCAGCACCAGTTTCCAGGGAACTGCTCAGGCCTTTCAATCGTCGCTTAGCGGCTTATGGATTCTGTTGATTATGGCGATCTTCGTCATCTACATCGTGCTGGGGGTACTGTACGAAAGTTATATCCACCCGATCACGATTCTCTCAGGTCTGCCGGCAGCCGGATTCGGGGCGTTGATTACGCTGATGATTTTCGGCAGTGATCTCAATATCTACGGCTTTGTCGGTATCATCATGCTGCTAGGCATCGTCAAAAAGAACGCCATCATGATGATCGACTTCGCCTTGGAGGCGGAGAGGAGTGAGGGGAAGAGTCCTCTGGATGCGATATATGAGGGGGCGATCGTCCGTTTCAGACCGATCATGATGACTACCATGGCGGCGCTGATGGGAACACTGCCGATTGCAATCGGCTATGGAGCCGGCGGGGAATCGCGGCAACCGCTCGGTCTCGCGGTAGTGGGCGGATTACTGACATCGCAACTGCTGACGCTCTACATCACGCCTGTGGTCTATTATTATATGGATCGGCTGCTGCAGAAAGTGCGACCGCAGAAAATTGCATCAACCGTGTAGTTCACTTTTTTTCTGCCTACATCTCTTGAACTGTTCCATGGTATCAAACCGATTTTCTCAAAGCGTCAACCTCTAGGATGAATCTGCTGATGCAAGCGTTTCAGTCGCTCTCTGGTAACGTGGGTATAAATCTGGGTACTGGCCAGATCGGCATGTCCCAGCATGATCTGGACGCTACGCAGATCTGCCCCGTTTTCCAGCAGATGAGTGGCAAACGAGTGGCGCAGAGTGTGTGGCGATATATTCTTACGAATGCCTGCCTGAAGCGCTCGTTTCTTAATGATATTCCAGAACGCCTGACGACTCATAGAACCGCCAAGGCGAGAAAGAAAAAAGAATTTATTCTGCCGCAACGGATCAAATTTCAAGCGCTCCGCATCAAGATAGGCAGCAGCATGAACTCTGGCCGACTCCCCAATCGGCACCAGGCGCTCCTTATTACCCTTTCCGACCGTCATCAGATAACCGGAATCAAGGTTGACTTCCCTCAGTTTCAGATTGACCAACTCTGACACCCGCAAGCCGGTTGCGTAAAGAATCTCCAACATTGCTCGATCACGCGTATCTTCGGCACGCTCGCCCACACAGGCGGCAAACAGGGCATTAATCTCTCGACCATCCAGGAACTGCGGCAGCTTGTGCAACGTGCGCGGCGCTTCGATGATCGTCGCCGGATTGCTGTCTGAGTAGTTCTCGATCATCAGAAATTTATGAAACATGCGGATGGCGGATAGACAACGGGCACGGCTGCGCGCACCAATAGAAAGTTTCTGCAAAACAACCATGAAAGCGGCAACGTCTGCCGATCTAACATCTGACGGCTTAAGTCGTCCTGCATTTTCGAGGAAATCGAGATATCGGGCAAGATCGCGGCTATAGGCGCTCCGAGTATTAGCTGAAAGCCCTTTCTCCACAACAAGATACGACACGAATAAGTCAAGATAGTCGTTCAATCGGATTTTCTCTCATCCCTCATTTACACCCACTCATCAATCGCGGTGATAAGCCTGCTGCATATTTCGCTCAGCTTTTCAGAGGCAGTTATTTTATGGCCGAATATGTCCTGCACATAAAATACGTCAGCAACTTGATCAACTTTGGTGGAAATTTTGGAGACACCAATATATAACCCCATTTCAGCAAGAGTGCTGGTAATAAGATACAGCAACCCAACCTTGTCATGCGTAAAGATATCAATGACTGTATACTCTTCCGATACTTCATTATCTATATCTACCCTGGTCGCAAAACGTGGCGCAGGGCGCACCGTTAGAAGAGTCGGGCGCTTCCGTTTTGCAACAAGAGTTGCTACCTGTACTTCACCATGGATAACCTGGCGCATTTCCTGCTCAATCTTTTCCCATCTATTCACATCGGTGATCAGGTTTCCCTGTGGAGAATTTATCTGTAGAATATCCAGTACTTTACCGTTTTTACTGGTGTTAATCTGAGCTCCCAGAATATTTATGCCGTTGGCAGCCATAACTCCGGTGATCCGCGAGAAGAGCCCCGGCATATCATGTGCACAGATGGTGTATTCGGAACAGCCGCTCTCAGGTTGATGCGTAAGGCGGATCAATATATCAAATTGCTCCTGACCGAGCAGAAGACGAACCTGCTCCGCAATCAGCGAGGCCGGATTTGAGAGGAGCAACCTTACCGGCATTGATTTCAGTTCGTGCCGTATCTCCGCAACAGGAAAATCATTTTCCAGTATGCCGATAACTTTTTTGATCATTAAGGTTACCCGCTCACTATGCGCTTCCTGCTGGAACCCGCCACGATCAAGAATCGCAAAAGCTTTTTCAAACAGTTCCTGGAAGAGTGAGGCTTTCCAGGCTGTCCAGACATCGGTTCCTACAGCACGGATATCCGCGATCGAAAGCAGATAGAGCATCTTGAGATTTTCGCTGGTTTCCATCTGTCCGGCAAATTGAGCAATCATTTTTTCATCATTAAGATCACGGCGCTGTGAAATATGAGCAAACTGCAGATGCTGCCGCACCAGAAACTCCAGTCGTTCACTATCCTCACGAGAGAGCCCCATACGCCGTGCAATGGTCGGAATCATTGCGGCGCCCTTCTCGGCATGCCCCTCTCCCGATCCTTTGCCTATATCATGAAAAAGGACTGATAAAATAAGCAGTTCCGGCTTACCAATTTCGGAAGCGATTCGGCAGGCACCGGACATTTGATTCCGATATTCGCCGTTCAGCATTTTTTCAACCTGCTCAATGGCAAAAAGTGTATGAATGTCAACGGTATAGATATGATACAGATCGTGTTGAACCTTGCAGTAAATATGCTCAAGCTCCGGGATGAAGCGGTTCAGAAACTCCAGATGATGCATCAATCGCAGCGTGTCGGCAACCCCTTTGGGTGAACGTAAAATATTCAGGAAGGAGTGGTTCACCTCGCGACTGCGCCGAAATTTATCGTTAATCAGAGCAAGATTCTTTCTGACTAGCCCCTTTACCTGAACATTGAGGATAACTCCATGCTTTTGTGCGAGCTCGAAAATTTTCATCAATATTTCCGGACTTTTCTCAATGACGCTCTCGTCTGGGACAGTCAACTCTCCCTTCATAACAAAACAGCCGTCGCCTACCGATCTGCGGATAAAATAGCCAAGTATCTTCAAAGCACCCTCATCGCGCCAGATGCAGCGCGAAACCATGCTTGAGGTAAAATGCTCAACCTTGTTGCCATGACGGTAGTAATCCCGCATAAAATCTTCGACCGCAAGCACTCTGCCACTGTCAGTATAGCCAAAAAAAGCTGCCAGATGCACCTGAGCATCAAAGGTCAACTGATCGTTTTTGCGACCATTGTAATAGTGGAGTTCATTTCGGATACGCCATAGGTAATCTAGTGCTTCATGGTAGCATTGCAGTTCCTCATCATTCATAATCCCCTTGATGATTAGCTCCCGCAGTTCTGTAAACTTGTACTTGACACGAGCAACCCAGATGGCTGTCTGCAGATCGCGAAGTCCCCCCTCCCCCTCTTTTAGGTTCGGTTCGAGCAAATACACCGAAGAACCGTACTTTTCCCTGCGAGCCTTCATATCTGCAATTTTTTCTTTGATAAACGAATCACTCGACTTCGGCAGTATCTGGCTGAAAATTACCTTGGTCAGAGAAGTAAATAGCAACCGGCTACCAGAGAGAAAGCGGGCATCCATCAGTGCCGTTTTGACCGTTGCATCGGCAGCCGCCATTTCGATGCAATCGGCAATCATGCGCACCGAATAACCGACGTCAAGACGCATATCCCAGAGAAAATAAAGTAATTTTTGGGCGATATCTTCGACCATGCTGGAGGAGATAACGCCATCATGCAGAAACATGATGTCGATATCTGAAAAAGGATTCAGCTCTCCCCTCCCATAACCACCTACCGCTACCAGCGAGATATGCTCAAGCATTTCCTCACTGCCACCTATGTCGTAAATAATGGAAAGAAATAATTTGTTATGTAATTCGTCCATCATGTCACTGAGGAGATGCGTAACGTCACTGCCGCTGGCGCCATCACGATGAAACTGTTTAATATCTTCACGATATTTGGCAAGAAAATTTTTGCAGCCGGAAAGATACAGAGTCCGTTTTTCATCAAAACCGGCCATACCAGCATCACCGACAGCATTTATGTTATCAGGAAAATAGGGGTCTATAAAAAATTGCATCCACAATCCTTGTAATTCGATTATTTAATCAGCAACGAGTATAAATAATAAAACAGAAAACGGCATGGATAAAATCCACGCCGCTTCTGTTTAAATGAGGAAGAATATAAAAAATAATATTCTTATGCTACAGATTCACTCACTGCATCAACTGCTGGTTCGGCGGGAACTGGAACAGCCGGTTTTGGTTTTACAGGAGTTGATTTAACTTTTGAAGGCTTCATTTCGGCTTCAACCAGCTCAATTAATGATAGAGGCGCAGCATCGCCCTGACGTATACCAAGTTTAATTATTCTAGTGTAGCCACCAAGACGCTCTTTATAGCAAGGAGCTATCGTTGAAAACAACTTGGTGACAACAGATTTCTCACGAATTACAGAAGCGGCCAGGCGCATGGAATGTAGGTCGCCACGCTTGCCGAGTGTTATCATACGCTCTGCAACAACACGAATCTCTTTTGCTTTAGCATCAGTAGTTGTAATTTTGCCGTGCTCCAGTAAAGAGGTAACCATATTTCTAAACATCGCAACTCGATGACTTGTTTTTCTGCCTAATCTTCTGCCAGCATTGCCATGACGCATATATAAACTTCCTTTCTAGTCAAAACCGGATATAAATAGTTACTCTTCTTCTTTTTGCTCGCCACGTAACCTGATCATCATCTCAGGATCAGGAAAACCGTCGATTTTCATTCCAAAGGTTAAACCCATATCGGAAAGAATATCTTTAATTTCGTTTAGAGATTTACGACCGAAATTTTGCGTTTTTAACATTTCAGACTCTGATTTCGTGACTAATTCACCAATCAGTTTAATACCAGCATTCTTTAAACAATTAGCAGAACGAACAGAAAGCTCAAGTTCTTCAACCGTGCGATACAGATTCTCATTTACTTTATCTTTATCTTCTTGAGATTCTTCATCAACTTCAGGTTCAAATTCCTCATCAAAATTAATAAAAATTGATAGTTGATCTTTTAAAATTTTAGCTGAATAAGCAACTGCATCTTCGGGCTTAACACTTCCGTCTGTCCATACTTCAAGATTCAGTTTGTCATAGTCAGTCATCTGACCAATGCGAGCATTTGTAACAGAAAAATTAACTTTTTTAATTGGCGTATAAATTGAGTCGATAGGAATTGTACCAACTGGAGACTTCTCATCACGGTTACGATCAGCAGAAATATATCCCTTGCCCATCTTCACTGTCAATTCCACTTCAAGATTTGCATCCTTACCACATGTTGCAATATAATGATCCGGATTCATAACTTCAACGTTATGGCTTGAAACTATATCACCTGCCGTAATTGTGCCGATTCCCTTATGCTTGAAGTGGATTGTAGCCGATTCTGAAGAGTGTAATTTCAGCCTGACACCCTTAAGATTTAAAATTATATCGGTAACATCCTCAGTAACTCCCTGAATAGCAGAAAACTCATGCAATACACCCTTTATACGCAGTGATGTAATAGCAGCGCCCTGAAGAGAGGAAAGCAGTACACGTCTCAGTGAGTTACCTAAAGTTGTACCAAAACCGCGTTCAAAAGGTTCAGCATAAAACTTGCCGTAAGTAGCAGTTAAAGTATCCTTTTCAACCTGTAACTGTTTTGGCTTTATAAGATCCCGCCAGTTTTTATACATTGCTACCTCCTCCGGAAATTGAAAACCGGTTGTCGTTCGAAACTAGAATCAGCAGCTTCCAGAAATTACTTTGAATACAACTCAACAATAAGCTGTTCCTGGATAGGTGTTGTGATATCTTCTCGAGCAGGTACACCTTTAAGCGAACCTTTGAAAGAATCACGATCTAGCTCTAACCACTGCGGAATTCCGCGTCGGACAACCGCTTCCAGAGCATCAGTAATAGCAACAACTTTGCGGCTTTTTCCACGTAGCTCAATAACATCACCAGCTTTAAGTTGAATCGACGGAATATCCACTTGACGACCATTTATTGTAAAATGGCCATGCCTGACAAGCTGACGAGATTCAGAACGAGAGCTTGCAAAACCAAGGCGATAAACAACATTATCAAAACGGCGCTCTAGCAATGACAACAGATTCTCTCCAGTAACTCCCTTCATTCTGTCAGCTAACTTGAAATAACTGCGAAATTGTTTTTCAAGAATACAATAGATACGACGAACTTTTTGTTTTTCACGCAACTGAGTGCCATATGCAGATACCTTTGTCCTACCCTGTCCATGTTGACCAGGAGCATAATTACGGCGTTTGATGGCACATTTGTCCGTGTAGCAACGATCGCCTTTCAAAAACAACTCTGTGTTTTCTCTTCTGCACAAACGGCATGAAGGTCCTGTATATCGAGCCAATGAAAACCCCCTTAAAGTTGAAACTATTAAAATTAAACTCTTCTTCTCTTTGGCGGCCGACAACCGTTGTGAGGAATAGGAGTGACGTCTTTAATAAAACTGATACTGAATCCAGCTGCCTGTAGAGCACGAAGCGCTGATTCACGGCCAGATCCGGGACCTTTTACGTAAACTTCAACCGAGCGCATACCGTGCTCCTGCGCCTTTTTTGCACAATCTTCGGCAGCTATCTGAGCGGCAAAAGGAGTGCTTTTACGAGAGCCCTTAAAACCTTTTGCTCCGGCTGTTGACCAAGCAACAACATTACCAACCGGATCGGTAATAGTAATTATAGTGTTATTGAATGTTGCCTGAATGTGCGCAACACCATTTGATATATTTTTACGTTCTTTCTTCTTGCGAACTACTTTTTTTGATGGACTTGCCATTCGTATTCTCCAGAGCTAGTTGGATTATTTCTTCTTACCGGCAACAGTACGTGCTGGACCTTTACGTGTACGAGCATTCGTTTTAGTCCGCTGTCCATTACAGGGAAGTCCTTTACGATGACGTAAACCTCTATAACATCCAAGATCCATAAGTCGCTTGATATTCATAGAGATTTCACGGCGTAAATCACCTTCAACTTTGCAATTGCGATCAATTTCTTCACGAAGTTTAGCGACTTCAGCCTCAGTAAGTTTATCAGTACGAGTATCAGGATTAATCTGACTGGCAGCGACAATACGCTCAGCAGAAGAATTGCCTATGCCATAAATGTACGTTAAAGCGATAACAATCCGCTTATTCTTTGGTAAATCGATACCTGAAATACGAGCCAATGGAAATACCCCCCTTTAATAACTCATCCCTGACGTTGTGAATGCTTAGGGATGTCGCATATAACACGAACAACACCCTTTCGCTTGACTATTTTACACTTGACACATATTTTTTTTACAGAAGCGCGAACTTTCATAAAACTCCCTTTCATAACTTACATCAACATAACTGAGTTAAAATCTCAGGACCGTTACCAGTAATTGCTACCGTATGCTCAAAATGGGCTGACAAACCGCCATCACAGGTAACAACTGTCCAATTATCACTCAAAACTTTAACATCATGCTTCTTTTCATTAATCATCGGTTCAATCGCAAGCACCATACCAGACCTAAGTTTTATACCTTTATTCGCGATTCCGAAATTTGGAATCTGAGGGTCTTCGTGCAAGTTTTTTCCAATACCATGACCAACAAAATCACGAACAACTGAGTAGCCTCTGCTTTCAACGTAGCCCTGTACAGTTGAAGAAATATCCCCTAGTCTGTTCCCAGGAATCGCCTTTTCAATCGCAGCATATAAAGATTCTTCTGTTACATCGATTAAACGCTTAGCTTCTGCTGAAATTTCACCAACTGGCAGAGTAACGGCAGCGTCACCATAAAAGCCATCAAAAATAACACCAAAATCAAGACTTATTATGTCTCCAGATTTTAGTTGGCTTTTGTTAGCCAATCCATGTACTACCTGATCATTAGGTGAACAGCACAAAGAGTTTGGATACTTATGATATCCATAAAAAGCACATTTTGCATTTCGCTTGCGAGCTGCCGATGCGGCAAAAATGTCCAAGTCGTAAGTAGAAATGCCAGGAACAACCAATGTACGCAAACTATCAAGTATTTCCGCAACTATCCTGCCAGCAACCTTCATCCTTTCAATCTCTCGACAAGATTTAAGAATGATCACCAATTTTACCCATATCTAAAACTGCAGAAATTTGATTCTGTATCTGATCTATGGAAGCATTTCCGGCAATATTATGGAGAATTCCCAAGTCGCTAAAATAAGATTTAAGAGATGATGTTTGTAAGCCATAGACATTCAAACGGTTTAAGACTGTTGCTTCTGAGTCATCATCCCGTTGAATCAATTGAGTACCGCAGTTATCACATAAACCTTCTCGTACAGGTTTATTGTAGAGAATATGAAAACCTTTGCCGCAAGATGGACAGGTTCTTCTCCCTGACAACCTGGCTGTAAGTTCTTTGTCATCAACATCCAGAGAAATGACAACATCAATTTTTTTATCAAGTGAATTCAATAATTCAATCAAAGAATCTGCTTGCGGAATCGTGCGGGGAAAACCATCTAAAATAAACCCATCGACACAATCAGGTTGAGACACTCTCTCTTTTACCAGTTGCAGAACAATATCATCAGATACCAGACCACCAGCATCCATAATTGATTTAGCGATGACACCAATCGGTGAACCTACCTTAACAGCAGACCTCAGCATATCCCCAGTTGATATCTGAGGGATATTGTACTTTTCAACTATGTACTGGGCCTGTGTACCTTTTCCGGACCCCGGAGGACCAAAAATCACTACATTCATGGTTAACGCCTTCCCTTAATTCGCACACCTTTAAGAAAACCTTCATAGTTTCGGGTTATTAGGTGCGACTCAATCTGAGATACTGTATCCATCCCAACTCCAACAGCTATTAAAAGAGCTGTTCCGCCAAAATAAAATGGAAGATTAAACTTTCCGATCAAAATTGACGGCAGAACGCAAACTAACGAAATATATACGGCACCAGCAAAAGTAAGACGCGTAAGCACAGTATCGATAAAGTCAGATGTTTCTTTGCCTGGACGAATGCCAGGAATATAACCGCCCTGCTTTTTTATATTATCGGCAACATCAATAGGATTGAAAGTCACAGCCGTGTAGAAATAGCAGAAAAACACAATAAAAGCAACGAAAAATATGTTATAAATCAATTTGTCCGGTGACAAGCTTCGAGCAGCTTCTTGTATCCACGGTATGTTTATAAAATTAGCTATCGTCGCAGGGAACATAATAATGGACGAGGCAAAAATTGGAGGTATTACTCCTGCCATATTGATTTTTAACGGTAAGTGTGAAGTCTGGGCATTAAATGTTTTAAGACCTACAACTTTTTTAGCATAATGAATCGATAGCCGCCGTTGCCCTCGCTCAACAAAAACAATTACAGCTATTACAGCAAACATAATGACCATTACAAAAACAAGAATAAAAAGCGATAACTGTCCAGCATTAAGCAACTTGCCTGTATTTATAAGTGCGCTTGGAATATTTACAACAATTCCTGCAAAAATAATCAAGGAAATACCGTTGCCAATCCCTTTTTCGGACATCTGTTCGCCAAGCCACATTACAAAAGCAGTTCCAGCAGTTAACGTTATGACCGTCATAATTCTAAAGCCCCACCCTGGTGCTGGTACAACAAGTTCACCAGCAGGACCTCGCATGCTTTCAAGCCCAACAGCAACTCCTAATCCTTGAACGATACTTAAAACAACTGTTCCGTAACGAGTGTACTGTATAATTTTTTTACGCCCGGATTCTCCTTCTTTAGATAATTTCTCAATGGCGGGAATCACTACAGTAAGAAGTTGAAAAATAATTGAAGAAGATATGTATGGCATTATACCAAGAGCAAAAACAGTAAGACGTTCTAAAGCACCACCAGAAAACATATCGAAAAGTCCTAGCAAAGTACCTTGAGACTGCTTAAAGAAATGAGAAAGAGCTATTCTGTCAATGCCAGGCGTGGGAATGTGACACCCAATGCGATAAACAGCAAGCATTCCTAAAGAAAATAAAACGCGCTTCTTTAATTCAGGAATTTTAAATATATTTTGAAGAGCCGCAAACACTAAGATAGTTCCTCAATACTGCCGCCTACTGCTAGTATCTTATCTTTTGCAGTTTGACTAAACTTATTGGCTGTAACCTTTAAAGATTTGGAAATTTCGCCATTTCCAAGAATCTTAACAGCATAACGTGTTGACTTAATGAGGCCTTTTGAGACAAGTGATAATGCGTCGACCGCTTCACCGGACTCATAAACATCAAGTTGGTTAATGTTAACCAAAGAAAAAACAACTTTATCAAGTGGTGTAAAACCTCGCTTAGGTAAACGCCTTTGTAGCGGCATTTGACCGCCTTCAAATCCAGCTTTTATACTTCCGCCAGAACGAGCTTTCTGACCTTTATGACCTTTTGTGGCTGTTTTGCCATGTCCGGAACCTGTGCCACGTCCAATACGTTTTCTGTTTTTAGTTGACCCGATAGAAGGTCTTAAATTATTAAGTTCCATGAAAAATCGACCCCTTTGGACTATTCAACAGTCAATAGATGACTAACCTTATTAATCATACCCCTTATCTGTGCGGTATCCTGGCGCTGTACTGTCTGGTTCAGCTTTGACAAACCAAGCCCAGCAACAACGGCGCAGTGCTTTTTGGGAGCACATATAGTACTTTTAGTAAGTGTTATATTTAGCAAGCCACTCATAATTATTCCCCGTAAAAATAAGTTATTCTGAAATACCACGACGAGCCGTTATATCTTCAGGGGTTTTGAGACGCTGAAGCCCCTGAAAAGCAGCCTTTATAACATTATGAGGATTATTTGATCCTAAACATTTTGATAATATATTGTTGATGCCGGCTGCTTCAAATATTGCACGTGCAGCACCACCAGCAATAACGCCAGTACCAGCAGAAGCCGGCTTCATAAGAAGCTTTCCTGCACCAAATTTGCCTTCAATTTCAAATGGTATCGTTTGATTAACATTCACAGGCACTTTGATAATATTCTTTTTAGCCTGTTCAACGCCCTTCCTGATTGCTTCAGGAACTTCATTTGCCTTACCTAGTCCATATCCGACGTGACCGTTGCCGTCACCAACAACTATCAAAGCAGAGAAGCTAAATCGGCGACCACCCTTGACAACTTTGGCAACACGGCTGATATGAACTACTCTGTCATTAAGATTAAGTTCTGCTGGATTTATCCTACTCAAAGAAAACCTCCTTATACATCTAAAAAATCAGCCCGGATTCGCGAGCTGAATCAGCAAGCGCTTTTATCCTGCCATGATAAAGAAAACCGTTACGGTCAAAAACAACAGATGAGATACCTTTTGCAAGAGATAGTTTAGCAATCTCATTACCGACAGTTTTAGCGGCAGCAACATTACCAGTGCTGGAAAGTTCTGGCGCGGAGAGTACCAAAGTAGAAGTTGCCAGAAGTGTTATGCCTTTAGTATCATCAATTAACTGAGCATAAATATGCCGCGAACTCTTAAAAACATTGAGTCGAGGACGCTCTGCTGTGCCGCGAACTTTCTTTCTTACTCGAACTTGACGCTTACGTCGAATAATCGTTTTAATAGCTGTTTTAGCCACGCAAAACTCCTTATAAAGACTATTTCTTGCCTGTTTTTCCGGCTTTTCTCAGTATAGTCTCGTCAGCATATTTTATACCTTTGCCTTTGTATGGCTCCGGACTACGGAATGAACGAATCTTTGCAGCAGTTTGACCAACAAGCTCTTTATCAAAACCTTTTACGGACAACTTTGTCATCTTCTCAACGTCCACTGAGATCCCTTCTGGAATTGGAAAATTAACAGGGTGCGAGTAACCTAGGGCAAGAACTAATTCTTTGCCTTTGACTTCAGCACGATAACCTACTCCGTTAATCTCAAGATCTCGCTGAAATCCTTTGGTGACACCAACCACCATATTATTTACCAAAGTTCGTGTAAGTCCATGAGCTGCACGCGCAACAGTAGAATCATCACATCGTGTTACCGCAATTGCAGTTTCACTAATATCAAGGGAAATAACAGACATTATCTGTCTTGTTAACAAGCCATTCGGACCTTGTACCGACAGGACAGAATCAGTGAAAGAAATTTTTACACTTTTCGGAATCTCAATTGATAACTTACCTATTCTAGACATCAAAAACTCCTTGTAGCTGATATTACCAGACCGTACAGATTAACTCGCCGCCAACTCCGGTTTTACGAGCAACATTATCAGTAATAATACCTTTTGAAGTAGATAGGATTGCTATTCCAATTCCATTCTTTACTAACGGTATATTTTCCGACTTGAAGTAAACTCGGCCACCTGGTTTGCTTACGCGCTTTATTTCATTTATTACGCTATCTTTTTCATCAATATACTTCAAATAGACACGCAAAATACCCTGAAGACTATCAGAAATAACCTTATAGTTTTTTATAAAGCCCTCTTGCTTCAATACATTAGCAATACTAACTTTCATATTGGATGATGGAATGTCTACTTTCTGATGCTTTACCATGTTGGCATTTCTAATTCTGGTAAGCATGTCAGCAATGGGGTCTGTCATTGACATTGTAAAAGTGCTCCTGTCTTTTAATCTATGAGGCTAATAGTTACCAGCTCGACTTTATCACGCCGGGTATCTGACCAGACGAGGCATACTTGCGCAGACAAATTCTGCACATCTCAAACTTACGATAAAACGCTTTAGGTCGCCCACATATCGGACAACGATTATGCTGACGAACTTTGAATTTAGGTGTACGTTGAGACTTGTTAATCATCGATACTTTTGCCACAAAATCCTCCAAATAGCTTAGTTCCTGAACGGCATGCCCAGGTACTTTAAAAGTGCTTTTCCTTCTTCGTCTGTCTTGGCAGATGTTACTATAGTTATATTCATTCCCTTAATCTTATCTACGTTATCATAGTTGATTTCAGGAAAAATGAGCTGATCCTTAATACCCAAAGTATAATTACCTTTACCATCAAAAGCCTTGCCTGATACACCTTTAAAATCGCGTACTCTAGCGAGAGACACATTAATCAAGCGATCGAGAAACTCATACATACGATCACGGCGAATTGTAACCATACAACCAATTGGCATTCCTCCACGAAGCTTAAAAGTAGCTATCGATTTTTTTGCCTTGGTGATTACAGCTTTTTGACCTGTAATTAAAGCAAGTTCGGATACTGCTGAATCAAGTATTTTAACATTTTGAATCGCTTCGCCTAAACCCATATTGACTACAATTTTCTTGATCTGGGGAACTTGCATACAAGATTTATAATTGAAGTCGTTGCACAACTTTGGTACTATTTCTGCTGAATATATATCTTTTAAACGAGACATTAGATGAATCCCTCCGAGTAATTCTAAAGTGAAGTACCACACTTAACACAGACACGTTGTTTTTCGCCATTTTCCAAAAGTTTTCTACTCATTCTAACAGCTTTTGAACACTTAACACAAAATGGCATAACATTGGAAATGTGAATACATGCTTCCTTCTCCTTAATTTCACCTGCATCGTTTCCTTTAGCTTTTACATGACGCTTAACTAAATTCAAACCTTCTATAATTACACCATTTTTTTTAGGCAGCAATTGGAGTATTTTGCCTTTCTTGCTTTTTTCCTTACCGGCAATAACCATTACGGTATCGCCCTTGTTAACATGAGTTTTAGTGGCTTGCATCATCATTCTCCGATATTTGTTATAGTACTTCCGGTGCTAGAGAAATAATTTTCATGAACTTTTTTGCACGCAGCTCTCTTGCAACCGGACCGAAGATACGAGTACCGACCGGCTCCTTGGCATTGTTGATGACAACACCTGAATTATCATCAAAACGGATGTAAGAACCGTCTGGTCGGCCTAAAGATTTAGCTGTCCTAACAACAACCGCCTTTACAACGTCACCTTTTTTAACCTTGGAATTCGGCATTGCCTCACGAACTGAAGCAACAATGATATCACCAATACCCGCATATTTTCTTTTAGAGCCACCAAGTACTTTAATACAAAATAACTTTTTTGCACCAGAGTTGTCGGCTACATCTAGTACTGTCTGCATTTGGATCATTAGATGTTACTCCCTATACTAAGAGATGCTTTCAATTATCTGCTTAATGCTCCAGCGTTTATCCTTACTTAAAGGGCGACATTCAATAATTTGAACACGATCCCCGACTTTTGTGCTGTTATGTTCATCATGGCATTTATACTTAACACTACGCTTGATATATTTACTGTAAACAGTGTGTTTGACAAGACTATCTACTTTTACGACAACAGTCTTCTCCATTTTGTCGCTCACAACAACACCCACTTGCGTTTTTCTGTGACCGCGTTCACTCATTTAGTAACTCCCCCTGCCTGACTTTCGGTGAGAATTGTATTAATTCTAGCTATATCCTTACGAATACTTTTCAGCTTGGAAGTATTCTCAAGTCTACCGGTATGAGGCTGAAATTTCAAATTAAATAACTCTTGTGTTGATTCTGCGTGCTTTTTTTTAAGCTCTTCAGCAGATATATTTCTAAGATTACTAGGCTTCATAAGAGCTCCCCCTGGAAATAAACCTGGTAGAAATTGGAAGCTTATGGGCGGCCAAACGAAACGCTTCACGTGCTATTTCTTCAGTTACTCCTTCCATTTCATACAGCACAGCGCCTGGTTTTATAACGCTTACCCAAGAATCAGGGGAACCTTTACCTTTACCCATTCTTGTTTCAGCCGGTTTAGCGGTAAGTGGTTTATCAGGAAAAATTCGAATCCAAATTTTACCACCTCTTTTAATATAGCGGGTCATGGCGATACGGGCGGCTTCAATATGACGTGAATCAAGCCAGCCACATTCCGTAGCCTGTAGACCATATTCACCAAAAGAAATCTCGATACCTCTACATGGCTTACCGGACATACGACCTTTCATCTGTTTTCTATGTTTTACCCGTTTCGGCATTAACATTGATACTTGCTCCTATTTCGCATAATTAAGAATTACTTGCCGGACAGTATTTCGCCCTTGAAAATCAAAACTTTGATACCAATGAGACCATATGTTGTCTTTGCCTCAGCAAAGCCATAATCAATATCAGCACGCAAAGTGTGTAGCGGTACTCTGCCTTCACGGTACCACTCGGTACGCGACATTTCAGCACCACCCAAGCGACCGGAACATGTAATACGAATACCCTTTGCGCCAAATTTCAAAGTTGAAGTCACGCTCTTTTTCATTGCTCTTCTGAAGGCAATCCTGCGCTCAAGCTGTAAGGCAACATTTTCAGCAACTAACTGAGCATCTAATTCAGGTTTGCGAATTTCATTTATAGTAATAAAAATCTCTTTTTCTGAAATCAGCGCAAGCTCTTTTTTAATTGTTTCAACTTCAGAGCCTTTTTTTCCAATAATCAAGCCAGGCCTTGCAGTAAAAATATTGATCTTGCACTTATTGGCAGCACGCTCAATTTCAATTTTAGAAACACCTGAACTATACAATCGTTTTTTTAAATATTTGCGTATAGCAAGATCTTCATGCAAAAGTTTCGCATAATCGGCTTTAGCATACCACTTTGAATCCCAGGTTTTTGTTATTCCGAGTCTGAATCCGATCGGATTAATTTTTTGTCCCAAACTACACCTCCACGAGATAAAACTATTTCAAGTCTGAAAGGGTTACAGCAATATGACTAGTAGGCTTACGAATTTTGCTGGCACGCCCCATTGCGCGAGGAACAAAACGCTTAAGTACGGCTCCTCCGTCAACAAAAATTGTTTTTACAACAAGACGATCAACATCTGAGACACCTTTTTGTTCAGCATTAGCGACCGCAGACTTAAGAAGCTTTGATACAAGCTTTGCTGAGGGCTGAGGCATAAACTGCAGGATATTCAGAGCATCTTGAATACCCTTACCGCGAACAAGATCGACTACAAGACGCGTCTTGCGCGGCGAAAGACGTACAGATGAGAGTTTAGCGTTGGATTCCATTATAAGCTCCCTTACTACTTCTTGACTTTGCTCTTTTTATCAGCGGCGTGACCGTGAAATGTTCTCGTCGGGGAAAATTCACCCATTTTATGACCAACCATATTTTCAGTAACAAAAACTGGTATAAATTTTTTGCCATTGTGGACTGCAAAACTACACCCAATAAAATCTGGACTAATTGTTGAGCGTCGTGACCAAGTTTTAATAATTTTCTTAGAGTTAGGACCTTCAGCTAGAACTTTACTGTTCAGGTGATCGTCAATAAATGGACCCTTTTTTATAGATCGTGCCATGGTATCTCAGCCCCTCTGCTTATTATTTACTACGTTTCTTGACGATAAAGCGATCAGAAGTTTTGTTAGTACGGGTTTTATAACCTTTGGTTGGGATGCCCCATGGAGTTACCGGATGTCGACCACCCGATGTACGCCCTTCACCACCACCATGTGGATGGTCGACAGGATTCATGGCTACACCGCGAACTTTCGGACGCCTTCCAAGCCATCGTGAACGCCCTGCTTTACCTATGTTTACATTCTCATGATCGGTATTCCCAACTTGTCCGATTGTTGCGTAGCAATCCTGCAATACCAACCTGACTTCACCTGAAGGAAGCTTTACTTGAGAATACTTACCCTCTTTCGACATAAGCTGGGCAAATGTACCGGCGCTTCTTGCCAATTGGGCGCCTTTGCCAATTTTAAGCTCAATATTATGAATTACTGTACCAAGAGGAATTGCCCGCAAAGGTAAAGAATTACCAGGCTTAATGTCAGCCTCAGGACCGCTTATAATCACATCACCAACTTTTAAATCAAGTGGAGCAAGAATATAGCGTTTTTCACCGTCAGCATAAAACAACAATGCTATTCTGGCGCTTCGGTTCGGATCATACTCAATGCTGGCAACAGTTGCCGGAATACTTCGCTTATCACGACGAAAATCAATAATACGGTATTTCTGTTTATGACCGCCACCTTGATGCCGCGAAGTAATACGACCGTTTGCATTCCTGCCGCCACTTTTATTAAGCGATACAAGTAATGATTTTTCAGGAACAGTTTTAGTAATTTCAGAAAACGCAGAGCATGTTTGATGTCTACGTCCTGCAGAAGTTGGATTATAGCTTTTAATTGCCATTGTGAACCCCAAACGTATTAGTTAGACTTCAAAGAAATCTATTGATTGCCCTTCCTGGAGCGTAACATAAGCTTTTTTCCAGTTGGAACGTTTACCCAAAGTTTTACCTGAACGTTTAACTTTACCGGCCACGGTCACTGTCCGTACGGAAGCGACCTTGACTTTAAATAGATTTTCAATGGCCTGTTTAATCTCAATTTTGTTTGCCGACTTGTCAACTACGATTGCAATTTTATTGTTGGAATCAGAGCTTAAAGACGTTTTTTCAGTAACGTGTGGCTTTTTAATTACGGAGTAAATATTCATTTTTGCAATACTCCTTCAGTTGATTGTACGGAGTCCTGAGTAAAAATTATATGCCTGTACTTCAGCATATCATGAACATTTAAAGCATCATGTTTTAACATTTTAATATGTGGAACATTGCGAGCTGATAAAAATAAGTTATTATTAAACTCATCAGTTACAATCAAAGTTTTGCTGAGATCAAAATTACCAAGAAATCCAACAAAATCTTTAGTTGATGCTTTTACAAATTCAATTTTATCCAGAACAGTTATATTGTTGTTCTGGAGTTTATAAGTCAGTAATGAACAAAGTGCGGCTGAACGCGCTTTTTTATTCATGCTCAGGTTATAGACTTTGGGTTGAGGGCCGAAGGCGACTCCGCCACCTGGATACTGGGGAGCACGACTGCAACCCTGACGGGCATTCCCGGTACCTTTTTGCTTAAACGGCTTCTTACCACCACCACGCACTGCTGAACGGTTTTTTACTGCAACAGTTCCTGCTCTGCGGTTTGCAAGTTGTATACGAAGTGCCTGATGTATGAGGCTCTCTCTTACTTCTACATCAAACACGTCATCGGAAAGTTGAACTTCTCCGACCTGCTGTTTGCTCATATTATAAACTGCTATTGAAGGCATACACAAACTCCCGAAATACTAGGCTTTAACGCTTTTATTGATCATAATAATCGAATTTTTATGACCAGGAACGGCACCCTTAATCAATAGAAGATTATCAGTTGCATCAACGCGTAATATTTTCAGTTTCTGTACTGTTACTTTCGCGTTGCCCATCTGACCAGGCATCTTCTTATTTTTAAAAACATGTGATGGGGTTGCTGATGCACCGATTGATCCCGGTGCTCTATGAAAGCGCGAACCATGGGATGCACGACCACCCTTGAAATTATAGCGTTTCATAACACCTTGAAATCCCTTACCAATGCTTGTACCAGTTACATCAATCACGTCACCGGCTGAAAAACTATTAACGTTTATTTCATCACCAACATTCATCGCATCTGCCTGATCATTTTTAAATTCGCGCAGATGCTTGAACACACCGTGACCGGATTTAACACAATGTCCAAGGTATGGTTTGTTAACATTTGCGGCGGCAATAGACTCGAAACCAACCTGGACAGCAGAGTAACCATCGCAAGCAGCAGTTTTTTTCTGAACAACATAACAAGGACCAGCCTGAACTACAGTAACCGGTACTCTCGTTCCGTCTTCAAGAAATATCTGGGTCATTCCCAGTTTTTTTCCGATGATACCTTTCATGATATTCAATCCTATAAGTAGTAGTAACTGTTAAAGTTTAATTTCTACATCAACGCCAGCCGATAAATCCAGCTTCATGAGGGCATCTACTGTTTGCTGTGTTGGTTCAAGTATGTCTATTAAGCGTTTGTGCGTTCTGATTTCAAACTGATCACGAGATTTTTTATCAACATGAGGCCCGCGTAGAACACAATACTTGTTTATTACGGTCGGCAATGGAATCGGTCCAGCAACACGAGCACCTGTTCTTTTTGCCGTATCAACAATTTCACCAACTGAAACGTCAAGTAATTTGTGATCATATGCCTTAAGGCGGATTCTAATCTTCTGGCTCTGCATTATTTACCTCTTAACGTAACATTGATTATTCAACTATTGAAGCAACAACGCCAGCTCCGACGGTACGGCCACCTTCACGAATGGCAAATCGCAGACCTTCATCCATCGCAATTGGCGTAATCAGGTTAATGGTCATTGCAACGTTGTCACCAGGCATAACCATCTCAATTCCGGCAGGCAGTTCTGCAATGCCGGTAACGTCAGTTGTACGGAAGTAGAACTGCGGACGGTAGCCATTAAAGAACGGGGTGTGACGACCACCCTCTTCTTTGGTGAGGATGTATGCTTCAGCTTTAAATTTGGTGTGCGGGGTAATTGAACCCGGCTTGGCAAGCACTTGCCCGCGCTCGATGTCTTCACGCTTGACACCGCGCAGCAGCGCACCGATATTGTCGCCGGCACGACCTTCGTCGAGCAGTTTACGGAACATTTCAACGCCGGTTACGGTCGTTTTGATGGTAGTTTTAATTCCGACAACAGCTACTTCTTCGCCGACTTTTATAATGCCACGCTCTACACGCCCGGTTGCTACAGTACCACGTCCAGAGATCGAGAAGACGTCTTCTACCGGCATCAGGAACGGACGGTCAATCGCACGCTCCGGGTCAGGTATGTAAGAGTCGACCGCATCCATGAGGCGTTCGATCGATTCCTCACCAAGGAAGCTCTTTTCACCTTCAAGAGCCTTTAATGCCGACCCTTTGATGATTGGAGTATCATCGCCGGGAAAGTCATAACTGGAGAGCAGTTCGCGAACTTCAAGTTCAACAAGCTCAAGAAGTTCTTCATCGTCTACCATGTCAGCTTTATTGAGGTATACTACCATATAAGGGACACCAACCTGACGTGCAAGCAGGATATGCTCACGTGTTTGAGGCATCGGACCGTCAGCCGCTGAGACAACCAGGATTGCGCCGTCCATCTGAGCTGCACCAGTGATCATGTTCTTGACATAGTCGGCATGGCCGGGGCAGTCAACATGGGCATAGTGTCGTTTGTCTGTTTCATATTCTACATGGGCGGTAGCGATGGTAATTCCACGCTCGCGCTCTTCAGGGGCGTTGTCAATCTGGTCAAATGGCTTGTATTCAGCCTGACCTTTGCCAGCAAGAACTCTAGTGATAGCTGCGGTCAGCGTCGTTTTGCCATGGTCAACATGACCTATGGTGCCGATGTTTACATGAGTTTTATTACGTAGAAACTTTGCTTTTGCCATAATTAAGGCCCTCCTGTGATACGAATTTGAGTGTAATCAACCCTTTATTTTTGCAACTATCTCATCAGCAACTGACTTTGGTACCGGCTCATAATGATCAAAGGTCATAGCATATGTAGCACGTCCCTGTGTTGCCGAACGCAAATCTGTCGAGTACCCGAACATTTGTGCCAGTGGCACCATTGAGCTTATAATTTGAGCACCAGCACGTGAATCCATACCCATAATACGACCACGCTTGGAGTTAAGATCACCTATAACGTCGCCCATGTACTCTTCAGGCACAACTACTTCAACCGACATTATAGGTTCAAGAATAATTGGGCCAGCTTTAGAGCAGCCCTCTTTAAATCCCATTGAACCGGCTATTTTGAAAGCCATCTCCGAGGAGTCCACTTCGTGATATGATCCATCAAACAGGGTAACTTTGACATCAACTACCGGAAATCCAGCTAAAACACCATTATCAAGCGCTTCTTTAATTCCTTTATCAACAGCCGGAATATATTCACGCGGAACTGTGCCACCTTTGACAGCATCAACAAATTCATATCCAAGACCGGCTTCCTGCGGTTCAACTTCCAACCATACATGACCATATTGACCACGTCCACCCGACTGGCGAACAAATTTACCTTCAACCTTAACTTTTTTAGTTATTGTTTCACGGTATGCAACTTGCGGTTTGCCAACATTTGCTTCGACCTTAAACTCACGCATCAAGCGGTCTACAATAATTTCAAGATGTAACTCACCCATACCTGAAATGATTGTTTGGCCAGTCTCCTCATCCGTTTTTACCCTAAATGAAGGATCTTCGCTCGCTAATTTCTGTAGACCGAAGCCGAGCTTTTCCTGTTCTGCTTTGGTTTTAGGTTCAATTGCAATTGATATGACCGGTTCGGGGAACTCAATTGATTCAAGAATTACCGCTTTGTCTTCATCACAAAGAGTGTCGCCGGTGGTGGTGTATTTTAAACCAACTGCGGCAGCAATATCACCTGCGTAAACTTCTTTAACTTCTTCACGCTTGTTAGCGTGCATTTTGAGGATGCGTCCGATTCGCTCGCGCTTTCCTTTGGTCGAATTGTAAATATACGAACCGGCTTGAACTACGCCGGAGTAAACGCGAAAAAAGGTTAATTGTCCAACGAACGGATCGGTCATAATTTTAAAACCGAGAGCAGAAAATGGCTCTGAATCAGACGCATAGCGCTCTATTTCTAGACCTTTGCCGGTATCAATCCCTTTAACAGGAGGAATATCCATTGGGGACGGCATGTAATCAACAACTGAGTCGAGAAGATTTTGCACACCTTTGTTTTTAAATGAAGATCCGCATATAACAGGGCAAAATTTGATTGCAATAGTACATGTACGGATTGCTGCCTTTATTTCAGCTTCACTTAACGCCTCTCCAGCAAGGTATTTCTCCATAAGTACATCATCATGGCTGGATACTTCTTCAATCATTTTCTCGCGGTACTCGATCGCTTCATCGAGCAGATCTGCGGGGATTTCCTCAGTGCGGTAGGTTGCACCAAGCGTCTCATCGTCCCACAAGATCGCTTTCATGGTAACAAGATCAATAATACCTTTGAAATTCTCTTCTTTACCTATAGGCAGTTGAATTGGAAGTGGATTTGCTTTAAGACGGTCTTTAATCATCAGGACGCCACGGAAAAAATCTGCGCCGACGCGATCCATCTTGTTTATGAACGCAATTCGCGGAACGCCATATTTATCCGCCTGACGCCAAACTGTTTCTGACTGTGGCTCAACGCCACCTACAGAGCAAAACACTGCAACCGCGCCGTCAAGAACTCGCAACGAACGCTCTACTTCAATAGTAAAATCAACATGACCAGGTGTGTCGATAATGTTAATACGATGATCGTTCCAGGTGCAGGTAGTTGCAGCGGATGTGATAGTAATTCCACGCTCCTGCTCCTGCTCCATCCAGTCCATTGTTGCGGTGCCCTCATGAACTTCACCAATTTTGTGAGATACACCGGTGTAATAGAGAATGCGCTCGGTAGTTGTCGTTTTTCCAGCATCAATGTGAGCCATGATGCCAATATTTCTATATTTATCAAGTGGTGCTAAGCGGGGCACTGAATCCTCCAGATACGAATAAAACTACTTACCAGCGATAGTGGGCGAAAGCGCGGTTCGCTTCGGCCATCTTGTGGACATCTTCACGCTTCTTAACTGCTGAACCGCGATTATTAAATGCGTCCAGAATTTCACCAGCCAGTTTGTCTTTCATTGTCTTTTCGCTGCGAGCGGTCGAATACTTAATCAACCAACGCATTGCGAGTGACATACGCCGATCGGGACGAACTTCGATCGGAACCTGATATGTGGAACCACCTACTCGGCGAGATTTAACTTCCAGAGTTGGCTTGATGTTGTCGAGGCTTTTTTTCAGCACCTTTACCGCTTCATCATTTGCACGCTGAGCAACAAGCTCAAGAGCTCCATACATAATAGACTCGGCAACGCTTTTCTTACCTGCCAACATGAGTGTATTGATGAGCTTGGCAACGACTTTGTCGTTAAACTTTGGATCTGGCAGAATGACTCTTTTAGGTACTTCTCTTCTTCTCGGCATATATTTCCCCTCAGCTAAGCAGCTTCAGTATTATTTCGGACGCTTTGCGCCATATTTGGAACGACTTTGTAAACGCCCTTTTACTCCAACTGAATCAAGAGTACCACGTACGATATGATATCTGACACCGGGAAGGTCTTTTACTCTGCCGCCACGAATCAGAACAACTGAGTGCTCTTGAAGGTTGTGACCAACACCAGGAATGTAAGAAGTAACCTCAAGACCATTGGTCAGGCGTACCCTGGCAACTTTGCGAAGAGCCGAGTTGGGCTTCTTGGGTGTGGTCGTATAAACTCTTGTACAAACGCCACGCTTTTGTGGACAGCACTTCAAAGCGGGGGCTGTTGATTTATCCTTCTTACTTTCTCTACCTGTCCTGATAAGCTGGTTAATTGTTGGCATAGTAGTCAAATTCTCCAGATACAAAAATATCAAAAATGCTCCGGGCAGGAGCGAAACCAATAGGTTAACAAAAGATTTAAATCTTTGTCAAGCTTTTTTATTGAATCATTACATTTAAGTTTAATATGGCTGCAGAGCGCACCGTTTTAAACAGATAAACTACATTTGAATTGTTTGTTGTTCCGCCTATCGTCTGGCCGCTCTGATAATTTTCGGATGGGAATGGAATAGTTGTAGGGCCGGAATTTCACCGACATCTCCATTCAGATCAGTAGCGTTTACTGCACCTCTATCGTGAGGAATTGGTCTTGTACTCTTTTTGGTATTCGCCTGTCAACAAAAAAATCATGACGGTCGCTTATTTAATTCCAGTGACTGTTTGTCTGGTAAAATAGATATCAGCATTCCGCCTAAAATAAACAGCGCCCCGACATATCCATATATGCCAAGTCGCTCATTCAGCACTAACCAGGCGTATAAAGCGGCGAAAACCGGTTCCGTACAAAATATAAGTGCCGTGTTGGTATGACTGATGTAGCGCTGCATAGATGTCTGGACAAGAAAGGCAAATACAGTGGCAATAATCGAGCAGATCAGAAGCGGTACGAATAGATGTGGATACCAGATGAGCACATCTTTCCCACGTAACAATGCCCCGGCATAACTGAGCAGTGCGACTACTCCCAACTGGACAACAGTCAACCAATAGAAGTCGCTCCTCCGAACAAATTCACCGGTGCATATCAAATGCAAAGATACACAAATGGCACAAATTGCAGCCAGTAAATCGCCTCTATTTAACACCCAGGAACCATTCCCACACAACAACAATAAACCGGCAACTGAGAAAAGTACCGCTATTTTGACGGTATATGAAATCCGCTGCTTTAGAACAAGCGCCGCTAGTAGCGGAACCATTACGACATTCAGTCCAGTTAGAAAGCCGGTATTTGACGCAGAAGTGTATACCAGAGCCATTGTTTGAAATGCATATGCGCCAAAGAGAAGAACGCCCATAATCATCCCTTTGCAAAGAACTGCAGCGTTAAATTGTCTCCCTTTATATAAACCGATGGGAAATATCAGCGCAGAGGCCAGGAGAAAGCGTTGTGCCAGAAAGACAAACACATCAACGCTTTCAATCGCCTGTTTGACAACAGTAAAAGTGACTCCCCAAAAAAATGTTGTCGTAAGAAGCAGTAGTGCTGCTTTGTAACGATTCATTATGCTACTTTCCATATCAGTTTGGTCAAACCATTAACGCCATCTTTGTAATCACTTCACCTGCATCTGACAAGAAGAAATGTCTCCGTTTTGATTCATACTTGAGTTTTTTTATTGACAATCAAACCATAATATATATAAAAGTTCCAGATTGTCTCATCATATAATAGATTAAACGTCATCAAAAAAGGAGAACTCCACATGAAAGTTTTACGTTTCCTCTCTGTTACCGCCCTGCTGTCAGCGTTATTGTCCGTGTCTGCTTTTGCAGCCCCAAAGAGCATCAAAGTCGCTACTGACGCGACATGGCCGCCTATGGAGATGGTAAATTCCAACAAGCAGATCGTCGGATATGATATTGACTTTCTCAATGCTGTCGCGAAAGAAGCTGGCGTAACGGTTGAATTCAAGAATACCGCCTGGGACGGAATTTTCGCCGGCCTCGACTCCGGTCAATATGATGCAATTATCTCCTCTGTCACCATAACTGAAGAGCGCAAGGCAAAATATGACTTTACCGACGCCTACACCAGTATCGGCCAGATCCTGGTTGTGCCGAAAACCGATAAAACTTCAAAAACTATTGCAGACCTGAAAGGGAAAAAAGTCGGTTCACAGATCGGAACCACTGCGACCATGGAAATCAAGAAAGTGGACGGCGTAGAGTCAAAAACATATGACGAAATCGGTCTGGCTTTTGAAGATATGGCAGCCGGTCGCATTTCCGGTGTTGTCTGTGATGAACCGGTTGCGGCCCACTTCGCCCTGCAGAAGCAAGAGTACAAAGAGAAATTTAAAATTGTCGGCAAGCCTTTCACTAAAGAGGGTTACGGCATTGTCGTAAAAAAAGGCAACAAGGAACTGGTAGACCTCCTCAATAAAGGCATCAAGTCCGTTAAAGCGAAGAAGCTCGATGTCAAGATCCACACCAAGTGGGTTAAGTAACCAAACTTGCAGGGCGTGGGTGGCGTTAGGCTCCCCGCCCCTGCAACCCAATTTATGCTAGACAATCAACCAACGCATACCCCGATTGAAGTTGGCGACGGCGCGTCCATCCCTCTAAAAAGCGATGCTGGGCTCTTTACAGCCTGGCGCATCGCCTTTTTCGGTTCAATTATACTCTGCATTTTTCTGGCCTTCGGTCGTCCGGATCAGTACATGGCGATCTTCAAGTTTGTTCCGGAAGGTATTGTCATAACCTTCGAGGTTACCGTCGGCGCCATTCTGCTGGCAATTGTCTTCGGGTTAATCGCCGGCCTGGGAAGGATATCCGCTAATCGCTTGATAAACGGAGTAGCGTCGCTCTACGTGGAAGTTATTCGTGGCATTCCGCTACTGGTACAGCTCTTTTACATTTATTATGCGCTGGGTCGCTTTGTGAAGATCCCAGCTATTATGAGCGCCATCATTGCCATGGCTTTCTGTTACGGTGCCTACATGGCCGAAATTTTCCGGGCCGGCATTCAGTCAATTCATAAAGGGCAGATGGAAGCTGCGCTCTCTCTCGGCATGTCACGCAGACAGGCAATGCGCCAGGTCATTCTGCCTCAGGCCTTCAAAACTGTACTACCCCCGATCGGCAACGAATTTATCGCCCTGCTGAAGGACTCGTCACTTGTGTCTATCCTTGCTGTTTCCGACCTGTTGCGTCGAGGCCGGGAGTATGCTTCCGAAACTTTCGACTACTTTGAAACTTACACCGTCATAGCTTTGATCTATCTCATTTTGACGCTTTTCTTTTCCAAGCTGGTCAGTATCATGGAGGAGAGACTCAATGACGGCCGCTAGTCCGCAGATGATAGAGGTCCGCGGGGTATCAAAGTTCTACGGATCTTTTCAGGCGCTAAACAATATTTCGTTCACGGTCAGTGACGGCGAAAAGGTTGTCATTATCGGCCCCAGCGGCTCCGGAAAAAGCACCGTTCTCCGCTCTATCAACTGCCTGGAAACCATAGACAGGGGATGTATAATTGTCGGCGGAAAAGATATCAGCCTGCCGCAGACTGATATCTGCAAGATCCGGGAGGAGGTTGGGATGGTATTCCAGTCCTTCAACCTTTTCCCCCATAAAACTGTGCTTGAAAACCTGACTCTGGCCCAAACAGTCGTCCGTAAACGCAGCCAAAAAGATGCTGAAGATATTGCCATGGAGCTGCTGCGCAAGGTAAATATCGCCGAAAAGGCTGGGGCTTACCCGTCCAAGCTCTCTGGCGGCCAGCAACAGCGCGTGGCGATCGCCCGCTCCCTGGCGATGAATCCCAAGGCAATACTTTTTGATGAACCAACCTCCGCACTTGACCCGGAGATGATTGGTGAGGTATTAGATGTCATGAAAACGCTGGCTAGTGAAGGAATGACGATGGTTGTCGTTACGCACGAGATGGGTTTTGCACGTGAAGTTGCTGACCGGATAATTTTTATGGATCACGGCAGAATCGTAGAAGAGGGTACACCGGAGCACTTTTTTACTAATCCGACTCACGAACGGGCAAAACTGTTTTTAAGTCAGATTCTATAACTCTTGCTCACGCAAGAGCACTCAAACCAAGCAGGACACCACACACAGGAGGTAACACATGAAAAGCAGTAAAGTACTAGGGGCGCTTGTAACGTTAGGCCTCGCAGCAGCAGCAGTAGCAACTCCGGCAACGGCGCTGGAACACCAGTTCAGTGGGGCATTCACATCGTTTTATGACCTCTCGAACTACACTGCAGTCGGAAATGATGGGTCGGCAAATAATAACATGGGGCTGCTGAAGAGCGCACCAACAGAGAACTACTTTGTTCAGCGCGTTCGTCTTGGCTACACAGCCAAGGCAAGTGAAGATGTAAAATTAGTCACTAAGTTTGAACTCGATTATAACTATATCGGTAACAGCTCCTACGCCAATACACGTGGAAGCGGCGGTGCTCTCGGCGCTGACAGCATAAACATCGAAACAAAGAACCTGTACCTCGATTTGAATCTTACCAAAGCCCTGAACACAAAGATCGGTATGCAAGGTTATAATGACTCCTTTAAAGGTGTCATTTTCGACGCTGACATGGCTGGTATTTTGCTGTCTCAAGAATATGCGAACGCCACTGTAACTGCCGGTATATTCCGTTTTAACGATTCTGCTACAACTACTTTTGGGAAACAAACCCGCGATATGTTATCACTTGACGGCAAGTTCAACATCACAAAAACAACAAAAGTTGGCGCTGCTTACTACTACATTGCTGACACAAGGACTAATGGTTCTACTATCACTCCTGTTGGCGCCCCAACTGGCTATACTACTAACGGAGACCCTATATACCTGAATGTTACTACAACTGCAAATCCTAGTAATGCCGTCAAACTTCACACTCTCGGCCTGAACGCCGAAGCTGCTGCTGGTCCAGTCACTCTGACCGGTTTTGCCCTGGCTCAATTCGGCGACCTGAGTAAAACGACCGATGCAAAAGGTTATGCATTCAATCTGGGCGCTAAAATCCCTGCGGGTGCCGGGACAGTACGCGCCGAGCTCCTGTATGTTCCAGGAGGCAAAAACGCTCTTAGCGTTGTATCCGGCGAAGGTGGTGCTTTCTACGACAATGAAATGATCATCCTCAGCCGTGACAAAAATGCCACCACTATCGACAATGCGATCGTATCTGACGTAAATAACTTCGGCCAGGGCGTTATCTTCGGTTCCGTCGGTTTTGACTATCCCCTTTCTTCCAAACTCTCCGGCAGCGTTAATGTCGGCTATGCCCAGGTAGCCAAGGATTTGGCTAAACACGACAGCAAACACCTCGGAACTGAAGTCAACTGTGAAGCTAACTACAAATTCACCCCTGCTGTAACTTTTGGCGCTCGTGCAGGTTATGTCGTTCTTGGCGATTATTTCAAAACAGCAGCAGGCACTCCTGACGACCCGTATGATGTTAAGCTGATCGCAAAATACTCTTTCTAAACCCGCAACCAAGACCTCCGAGGTTTCTAAAACCTCGGAGGTCTGTTTTTTATTACTGTAGCATACCCCACCCACGAACAAAGGAGACACAAATGAGCTTTAAAAAGATTTCCGCACTGTTGTTGACCGCAGCACTGGCACTGACGGTTACTGCCGGCTGCACGAAAAAAGAGGAAGCACCGAAGGCTGAGGCACCTGCTGCCAAGCCTGCCGCAGACACCATCAAAATCGGCTTCCTAGGCGCGCTGACTGGCGACGTTGCAATGTTCGGCAAGCCAACCCTCGAAGGAATGAAGATGGCAGCAGACGGTATCAATGCCGCCGGCGGCGTACTTGGCAAGAAGATTGAGATCGTCGAAGCCGACAACCGTGGCGACAAACAGGAAGGCGCTTCCGTTACCCAGAAACTGATCAGCCGCGACAACGTCATCGCCATCGTTGGCGACCCAACTACCGGCATCACCAAAGTTGCTGCGCCGATCGCCCAGAAAGCCGGCGTCCTGCTCATATCTGCCGGCGCTACCGGCCCCGGTGTTGTTGAAAACGGCGACTTCATCTTCCGCAACACACTGCTCGACAGCGTTGCCATTCCGGCCTGTATCGACTACTTCGCCAATGACCTCAAATACAAGAAAGTTGCTATCATAACCTCTGATAACAACGATTACAGCGTCGGCTTCTCCCAGACTTTCCGTGATGCCTCCAAAGGCAAAGGCATTACCATTGTAGCTGACGAAAAAGTTAAAGACGGCGACAAGGATTTCAGCGGCCAGATCACCAACATCAAAGCCAAGAAGCCTGATGTCATATTCTTCTCCGGCTACTACACCGAAGGCGCTCTGATCATGAAAGAAGCCCGTAAACAGGGCGTCAAAGCCAACATGTTCGGCGGCGACGGACTCTTCTCTCCAGAATTCATCAAACTTGGCGGCACCGCTGTTGAAGGCTCCATGTCAGCTCTTGGCTTCTCACCTGAGCAGGCATCTCCTGAAACCGCAAAATTCATCGAAGCATTCTCTAAAAAGTTTGCCGGCCAGGTTCCCGGGCTTTTTGAAGCACAGGGTTATGACGGTGTAACGATGATTGCTGACGCCATCAAACGCGCCAACAGCCTGGATCCGAAGGTGTTCAAGGATGCTATGGCTTCCACCAAGAACTTCCAGGGTGTATCCGGCACAATCACCATCCGCCCAGGACGCGAGCCGATCAAAACTCCGCTCTGCCTGCTGGCAGTCAAGGACGGCAAGTTTGCTCTGAAAGCGAAAGTACCGGTAAAGATGGACTAGACTGTAACGTTCGATTCAATTACTAATTACGATTAGTTACCTCCAAATAAGGCATACGGCAAAATTTATTTCTACCATTTTAAAGGCTGACTCCCCTAAGTCTCCCCTTTACAGGGGAGACTTCAAAGCACCTCCCTTGTTAAGGGGAGGCGAGGAAGGGGTTGATTTAGACTGTTTATTTATTGCCGTTAGCCTAATTAATTGAGAAATGGAGAATTATCATGCCGGCCATTGAATGGAATGAACGGTTTGAAGTCGGTATTGAGGAGTTTGACAATCAACATAAGCACCTGTTTGAGCTGCTGAACAAATTATATGATTATTTCACCAACGGTGCATCGAAAGAAGAAATCGGGATTATCCTCGATGACTTGGCGGATTATGCAACGCATCATTTTTCATCTGAAGAAGCCTGGATGCGGGACAATTATTATCCGAATCTGGACAAGCAGCGCGATGAGCATGCACTGTTTGTAAAAAGAGTCAGTGAGCTGCTGCAGGATTACCACAACGGCAAAACAGACCTGATCCCGGATATATTGGCATTAGTAAATAGTTGGCTGACAAAACATATTCTCGATTCTGATGCTGATTATGGCCGTTATTATGCTTCTCTGGACAGTGAAGGACAAGCAGGCGGCAAGTCAGATTCTTATACTGCTATTGGAAAATTCATCAAGAAACTCAATTTTCCCTTCCATCTCCACATCTCCACTCTATTGATGTTGTTGCTTCTAATGGTCGGCGGTCTTATCGGCGGATTCGGTTACAAAATGTCGAGCGACATACTTGGGGTTACAGCAACAGATCTGACAAATCGCATCAGTCGTGAGACTCTGGGCGAGTTGCAAGCGACAATGGCACCTGCGGAAATGGCGGTAAATCTGCTCAGCCACAGCCCCTTAACAGACTTCAAAACTGAGAAGGAACGCATGCAGCAAATCCGCTTGATGCGGGAAGTTCTTAATAATTCAGCCACGTTGTCCTCTGTCTATTTTGGCTATGCCACTGGTGATTTTTTCTTTGTCCGGCGAATACATGATAATGCCGAGCGACAGATGTTCAAGGCACCGGAGGGCACCGGCTATATAGTGCAAAGTATTGAGCGGGGCACAAGCCCTTCCGCCAAGTCACGTGGCCACTATATATTCCTTGACGCTTCACTCGGAGTTCTTCGAGACGATGATCGACCCGACTATCCTGACAGCTACGATCCACGCAGCAGAGGCTGGTACAAAGACGCCATGGCCGCCAGCCAGCAGATCAAGACGCCACCATATCTGTTCTTCTCAAACAGGAAGGTTGGCACCACTATGGCAACCAAGGGGCACAATGGCCAAACTGTAGTTGGAGCGGATATCCTGCTTGAAACATTGGCAGCAAGCCTGGCCAAGCAGAAAGTAACTCCGGGAACCCAGATTGCGCTTGTCAACCCCCAGGGGTTTGTCATCGCCCACGAGGATGTCACTAGACTGGTTACTGTGCCGGAAGGAAAAGACGCCAAGCCAAGCCTCAAGCAACTTGCTGATTTCGGCATACCGGTGCTGGCGCAGATGAGTGACGTAATTAAGTCCATCTCTTCCGGGAACTCACTGAATAAGCAGATTAAACTGGAAGGCGATGATTGGCGGGTTTCTGTCAATCCTTTATTGCTTGAAGGGGCGCAACCGCTTTATCTGCTGATAGCAATACCGGATAGAGAACTACTGGCCGCTGCCGCCAAACTCCGCACAACCACAATATTGATCACCGTACTGATCATTCTGATAGCGATTCCGCTTACCTGGTTCTTTGCCCGCGCCATTTCAAAACCTTTGATCGTGCTGGCTCGCGAAGGTGATGCAATTCAACATTTCGATTTTTCTGAGAAAACCAGAGTCCGCTCGGTGGTCAAGGAAGTTAACGAGCTGGTAGAGACCATGGATAGTATGAAACGAACTATCCGGAGTTTTCTTGACATAAGCCAGGCTGTTGCCCGCGAAGAAAACTTTGACCGTCTTCTACCGATGCTGCTGACTGAAACTCTCTTTGCAGCAGATGCTGATGCCGGCGTGCTGTATCTGATAGATAACAAAAGCTTGATCCCTGCAGCCCTGAAGCGTAAAGACGGAATCAAGCTGACAGTATCTCTGCCTCAGCTTCCGCTTGACTCTGCTGGCTTACTCTTGACTGCTGCCTTGCGCGACGGCAAACCCCAAGCTGGAGAGCTTCATTCTTCAGATGTTGATGCCGCTGGACTTGCCGGTATAGCGACCATGGTTGATGCACACTATGGACTTGCAGTGCCATTATTAAATCGCCATAAACAGCTTTTGGGCGCTATCATGCTGATGCGACAGACCCCCACCGAAGATGCGCAAATCTCTTTTGTCGCCGCTCTGTCATCTTCAGCGGCCAGTTCTCTGGAAACACGCGAGTTAATCAAAGCGCAGAAAGAGCTGTTTGAGGCTTTTATTCAGTTAATTGCAGGAGCAATTGACGCCAAAAGCCCTTATACAGGCGGCCACTGTACCCGTGTGCCGGAGCTCACAAAGATGCTCGCGAAAGCGGCATGTGACGATAAGACAAAGATGTTCGAGGGTTTCTCCCTTACAGACCAGGAAGTGGAAGCCGTACACATAGCATCATGGCTGCACGACTGCGGCAAGATAACTACCCCGGAATATGTGGTTGATAAGTCAACAAAGCTTGAAACCATCTACGATCGTATCCATGAGGTACGCACACGCTTTGAAGTCCTGAAACGTGATGCAGAAATCGCATATCTGAAGTCACTTGCCGGCGGGGAGGATAAGTCTGCTGCATCCATCAGGTTGGCCGCTGAGCTTGAGCAGCTTGATAGCGATTTTGCCTTTATCGCCTCCTGCAATGAGGGTGGCGAGTTCATGGCTCCTGAGAAACTGGAACGCCTGAATAAGATCGCATCACGAAGCTGGCTCCGGACACTTGACGACCGCATCGGCATCTCGCATGAAGAAAAAGAGCGCAAGTCACAGTCGTCAGTGTCGATTCTGCCTGTAGTTGAACCATTACTTGCGAACAAACCCGAACATTTGTTCAGTCGAAGTAAGAAGGAACAGATGCCGCTAGATAACAAATGGGGCTTTCGCATGATGCCCCCGGATTTGTTGTTCAACAAAGGTGAGATTTATAACCTGTCGGTGACAAGAGGCACTCTTTCGGAAGAGGAGCGCTACAAGATCAATGAGCATACGATTCAAACCTTCATCATGCTCTCAGAACTCCCATTCCCAAAACATCTGAGACAAGTTCCGGAAATCGCCTGCGGGCATCATGAAAAAATGGATGGAAGCGGCTATCCAAAGGGCTTGACCAAAGATGAGATTGGCCCGGTTGCACGCATGATGGTCATCTCCGATATCTTTGAAGCGCTTACCGCTGTTGACAGGCCATACAAGAAAGGCAAGACTCTGACCGAAGCGATCAAGATCATGTCATTCATGAAGAAGGATCACCATATCGACCCCGACCTTTTTGACCTGTTTCTTCGATCGGGTGTTTATCTCGAATATGCCAGAAAATTCATGAAGCCGGAGCAGATTGACGAGGTGAACATCAATGATTTTATTAAATAATTATACGTGTAATTGATTTATTTTAGGCATATTTCGTTCTCTTTCCCACGCGCTGCGCTCGTCGTTATACACAACCTTGACTGTCATCCTGAACGAAGTGAAGGATCTGCTGTTGATTTTGATAGTTATAAAAGCTATAAGCAGATCCTTCGTACCTCAGGATGACAAGCTTTTTGTCTGTCGTCCTCTCATTTAAAGAAGAATATGCTCGGATGGTTTCTTAGTAACATGGACAGAGCGCAAACTCAGCGGGGTGCAGATATGAATAATGAAATGCATGAGACTATGATTCAGCTTTATGAGGCATTATCGGATATTAAGCACTTTGTTTTTTCCACGGTGTCAATATCAGCCCCGGAGGCGACGGCGCTCCTTCTGGCCAGTGAACTGGCCAGAATCACCCCAGGGATCAACTTCTCGTTCTGGCTTGAATCAAACGGAAAGGTGATGCAGGTAACTTCAAATGGAAATCCGGTTTCACCTGATGATAATCAAAGGTGTATCAAGGTAAACTCATCTGTGGTACTCCAGCAGATAATAGTTGAACAGAACGTCATCTGGAGTCTGGATCATGATGAAAAGGAAGCTATTTTTCCTGAATTTATCTCTCCCACGCTTTTTCCCATAAAGTGGAACCCAACCGCAAGAGGTTTCATAATTGTAGATGAGTTGGCGGAAGCAGAAAGAGAGTTGTTTCAATTTGTTAGCCAGTTTGCTTCCGTAATTCTGAATATAGCTTTTCTTCACAAAGAGGTCGAGACCCAAAAAACAGAGTTGAGTGAACTCACAGAGATACTGTTTTTTCAGAATACGCAGTTGTCAGCGTTAAATAATGTGATCATGGAGATCGTAGCTTCGGGAGATAGTACTCAGATAGGCAAACTTCTGACCGATTCGGCGGTAACCGACCTCGGAGCGGAGGGTGCGGCTGTATTTCTTTTAGACAGCAACTCCAGAGAGTTAATCTGCATCGCTGCCAGCGGCGGGATGGAGGAGCTCGGGGCGATCAGCCTCGGCGCTAATCCGGATGAGAATATCAGGCGTGCCATGGAGACCGGAAGGATTGTCAGCTTCAAGAGATCCGGAGGCGCATGCCTGTTGGGCGATTTTCGGGTAGAGGGGTGGGTTATTTTCCCTATTAAGGGGAGCAAAGGGACAATCGGATTTCTGATATCGGAAATCAATGACAAAGACATCTCCGACACCATGGCCATACTGACGAACCATGGCGCCATAATGCTGGATAATCTGTCGCTCCTCGACGAGTCGAGGGCATTATCCGAGCGGATGGAAAAGATGGCAATCACAGACCATCTTACCGGGCTCAATAACCAGCGTTATTTCAAGGACAGGATCGACAGCGAACTGGCACGCGCCAAACGCTACAATTTGCAGCTTTCCATGCTCGTAATAGATGTTGATCGCTTTAAATCTATTAACGACAGCTTAGGACACCTTGCCGGTGATGCGGTGCTGAAGGAAATTTCACGCCGCATTGTTGATACGGTCCGACTTTCGGACGTGGTGGCGCGTTACGGCGGTGATGAATTTGTAGTGCTTCTTACAGAAACGGATAAGACATCCGCAAAAACTGTAGCAGAACATATCAGAAAGAGTGTTTCTGATATGCCTGTTGCAATCGACGGAGAAACGCTCATTATGAGTCTCAGCATAGGAGTTGCCAGCTTCCCCTCCCCCACTGTTGAGAACTGTGAAGAGCTGTTCAAAGAGGCCGATAATGCCATGTATCGCTCCAAGAAAGCGGGGAGAAACAGGGTCGAGGCAGCGGAGTAAATTTGACTCTGCTTTGCTGGAGAGTAAACCGTTTACCACACACTTTCATAAACATAGCTGTAATCCTGAGCGATAGCGAAGGATCTGCTGTTCTTTTTTGATCGTACAACAGTCAACATCATTTCACGCAACCAGATCATACTCCACAAAATCCCGCCATCAGTCGCACCAGTGGCAACTAACGAGACAAAAAAATAAAATCCTACTCACCCAAATAAGCCTTCCTGACTTCCGGATTAGCCGCAAGCTCTTTCGCGTCACCCTGTAGCACTACTTCACCGGTTTCAAGGACATAGGCACGATTGGCAATCGAGAGCGCCATATTGGCATTCTGCTCGACCAGCATGATGGTCGTACCGCTGGCATTGATCTCCTGAATAATGGCAAATATTTGTGCCACCAGCATTGGCGCGAGTCCCATGGACGGTTCGTCAAGCAGCAGCAGTTTCGGGCGGGACATCAAGGCTCGGCCCATGGCGAGCATCTGCTGCTCACCGCCTGAGAGCGTTTTCGCCAACTGTTTCTTGCGCTCGAGCAGTCGCGGGAAACGCACAAAAACCTGTTCTATCTCCTCAAGGATTGCGCTTTTGTCGTTACGGATGTAGGCACCCATTTCAAGGTTTTCCAAAACGGACATGTTGGCAAATACCCGGCGTCCCTCTGGAACCTGAGATATTCCGCGTTTAACAATTTCGTGCGGAGGAATTGCGGTGATTTTTTCGTCCATAAACGAAACAGTGCCGGAAAGAGTCGGGACAATGCCGGAAATCGCGTTGAGGATGGTCGTCTTTCCGGCACCGTTGGCACCGATCAGAGCAACGATTTCGCCTTTCTTTACCTCGCAGGAGATACTTTTCAGCGCTTTGATGGCACCGTAATTGACGTAAAGCTGATCAAGCGTGAGCATCGGCAGCCCCCTTCCCAAGATACGCTTCGATGACTTTGGGGTTCTGTCTGATCTCTTCAGGCACACCTTCAGCAATTTTCTCGCCGTAATCAAGCACAGCTATCCGGTCCGAAATTCCCATAACAAATTTCATGTCGTGCTCAACCAGAAAAACGGTCACCCCGGTTGCCCGAATACGCTTTATCATCGCCATTAATTCCGATTTTTCCTGTGGGTTCATTCCAGCTGCCGGTTCGTCAAGAAGAATGATAGACGGTTTCAATGCCAGTGCCCTGGCAATTTCAAGGCGGCGTTGTTCACCGTAAGGGAGGTTTCCGGAGAGTTCAAAAGCGCGGTAGGTGAGGTCAACCATCTGCAGGCACTCCCTGGCCAGATCCAGCAATTCACCCTCTTCTTTCTGTACCCAGGGGAAGAGCTTCATCAAAGCTCCGGCCAGATTCCATTTCCCGCGACTATGAGCACCAATCAGTACGTTGTCGAGTACCGTCAGATCGGTAAAGAGCCGGATATTCTGAAAGGTTCGACCTATTCCTGCTGCAGCGATCCTGTAGGTTGGCGTCCCACTGACCGTTTTCCCATTGAATGAGATGGAGCCGCTGGTCGGGCTGTAGATGCCGGTTATCAGGTTAAAGAGCGTGCTCTTTCCGGCACCGTTCGGGCCGATGAGAGCCTGAATCGTTCCTTGTTCGACTTTCAGGTTGACGTCGTTTACAGCCACAAGGCCGCCAAAGCGGATAGTTACATTATTGAGTTCAAGTATCGCCATTGCCGGATCTCGATAGTTCTGAATTTTTTTGTTCCATGATTATTTTGAGGCGCGGTTTCCGTCCCAGCGCACGAAGTACCATCTCTGTAAAACTTGCGCCGCCCATCAGGCCATTGGGACGGAAAATCATCATGCAGACCAGCAGGCCTCCATAAACCAGCATGCGATAGTTTGCCATGAAGCGCAAAAACTCCGGTGCCGCAGAGAGTATCGTAGCGCCGATAACGCTGCCGGCGATGCTCCCGAGGCCGCCAAGAACGACCATGCTTAGAATATCAACTGATTTAAGAAAGCCAAAATCAGAGGGGTTGATGTAGCCCATGAAATGCGCATAAAGACTGCCGCCAACTCCGGCTATAAATGCACCGATGGCAAATGACTGGACTTTATAGCGCGTAACGTTGATACCCATCGCTTCCGCAGCAATTTCATCACCTCTGACCGCCATGAGCGCCCTGCCGAAGCGTGAGTTATGAATGAAGGTGACACAGACGATCGTCAGCAGAACGACAATCCAGACGACTACAGGCATTGGGATTGCTGTGTTTGGAGTTGGTACGCTCAGTCCGAGAGCCTTGTTGGTGATTTCAAGATTCAGGAAAATAACTTTGACGATCTCGGCGAAACCAAGAGTGCAGATAGCCAGATAGTCACCGGTCAGGCGCAAAATAGGCAAGCCGATAAGAGCGGCAACGGCAGCGGTGATAAATCCGGTCAACAGCAGGTTGATGCTGAACGGCATACCGATTTTAATGGTAATCACCGCGCTGGTAAAAGCTCCGATGCTCATAAAAGCTGCGTGTCCAAGGGATAGCTGACCGGTCAGACCGGTAACGACATTAAGGCCGAGAGCCAGTATTATGCCGATGCCGATGTTGACGATGATCTGAAGGTAGTAGGGGTTTACGTAACCGAGCAGTTGTTGAAAAAAATCACCCATCATTTGACTCCAAAAGGGGTTGAGAGTGGTTATACTTTCTTTTGAATCTTCCGTCCCAATAGACCTGTCGGTTTCACCAGCAGCACAAGTACCAGGATCGCAAATGCGATTGCATCCCGATAGGACGAAAATCCGGATGCAACGCCGGCAACTTCGGTGACTCCCAGCAGCAACCCGCCAAGCATGGCGCCGGGGATCGAACCGATTCCGCCGAGGACAGCAGCGGCAAAGGCCTTCAGGCCGGCCATCAGCCCCATGTTAAAGGAGACCGCATTGAACAGGAGACCGACGAGGACGCCTCCAGCAGCGGCCAGGGCTGAGCCGAGTGCAAATGTGAACGATATTACCATGTTGACGTTAATTCCCATCAGAGCGGCGGTGTTATAATCCTCTGAAGTAGCCCGCATAGCCTTGCCGATTTTTGTCTTATGAACAATGAACTCCAGGGAGATCATCAGGATCGCTGAAATGGCAATAATAAGAAGCTGGAGAGTTGAGATCTCTGCAGAACCGATGGTGATCTGCTTTACCGGAAAAACACCTTCGGGGTAGCCCTTTGCATTGGCACCAAATAGCATCTGAGCCAGAGTCGAAAGAAATATGGAGACGCCGATAGCTGAAATGAGTGCTGACAATCGTGAAGATTTGCGCAAGGGGCGATATGCGACCCGCTCAACGAACATACCGAGCAGCATACAGACAGCCATGGCTATCAATATGGCAACAAGGTAATTAACCTTGAGAATCGCTGTTGCAAAAAGACCGACAAAAGCTCCGACCATGAAGATCTCGCCATGGGCAAAGTTGATCAGGGTAATGATACCGTAGACCATGGTATAGCCGAGTGCAATAAGAGCATATGTGCTACCAAGGGCAATGCCGTTTATGAGTTGCTGGAGAAACATGATGGCTCCTCGATGAAGAAGTCGGTCTGTAACTATGAGAGGCTCAATATTTTCATGAAGCGAGGCACAATACACATTTCCTTCTCAAATATCAATAGTGGATGACCTGAAACATGACATTTGCATCGAATGAGCCGTCGAATAGGCTTGAAAGCAGGCGGCAGGTTTGCTATAAGTCAGGAAAATTTTGTTTTATTTCAAAGTTATAAATAGATACAAGCCGACAGGCATGGAGACAGAGCATGTCCAATCATACTATGGTCATGTACGAAGAAGAATCTCGGGAAGTCACCGATGTTATTGGGCGTTTACTTAAGGAAGCGAATGCTAAAATGATTTTTCTGGTAGATAAAAATGGCCAGTTGATCTCCGGAGTAGGGGAAACTGAGCGTTTCGATACAACGTCACTCGCTTCTTTGACTGCCGGAAATATTGCTGCGACAGGTGGTCTTGCCAAACTTATCGGAGAAAAAGAGTTTTCGATTCTCTTTCACGAAGGGGAGAAGGATAATCTCCATATTTCTATTGTTGGTGGAAGAGTCATTCTGGTGGTGCTGTTTGATGCCAGTTCATCTCTTGGTCTTGTTCGACTTCGAGTCAAGAAAGCATCGGAAGAGTTGTCTTCCATTTTTGAAAAATTGATGAAAAAGTCTGAGGAGCGGGAAAAATATGGTTCTTCAAACTTTCCTTTTGCAGAAATAACCGATGAAGATATCGATAATCTTTTCAGATAATTCAAACACCATCCAGTAACGGGGAAAGCCAAAGATGTCCTTCATCAACTATGCTTCTCGCGAGATAAATTGTAAAATAGTCTACTACGGTCCCGGTCTGTGCGGTAAAACTACGAACCTTCAATTTATTTACCAAAATACCTTGCCTGATGCCAGAGGCAAGATGATCAGCCTTGCCACAGAGACCGAAAGAACACTGTTTTTTGATTTTCTTCCGCTTTCACTAGGTGAAGTTCGGGGTTTCAAAACCCGTTTTCATCTCTATACCGTGCCTGGACAAATTTTTTACGATGCATCCAGAAAGCTCATCTTAAAAGGTGTCGATGGTGTTGTCTTTGTCGCGGATTCACAGGAAGAACGAATAGACGCAAATATTGAGTCACTTGAAAACTTGAGGATAAATCTCAAAGAGCAGGGATACGATCTTGACAAGCTGCCATACATAATCCAGTACAACAAGCGGGATTTGCCGGGAGTCATGTCTGTTGAGGAGCTGCACCGCGAACTGAATATTACGGATGTCCCGGAATTTGAGGCCTGTGCTGCTACGGGTGAGGGCGTATTTGAAACGCTCAAGGCTGTGGCTAAACTGATTCTGTTGGATCTGAAAAAAGGAAAATAAGATTTTCTTCTACAGCACAAGCCGGTTAGTCCACTGAAATAGTGGATAATGCCGCAATTAAGCAGGCAACTAATGCCCCTGTCCCGATTCTCTCAACAGATCCATCAGGTCATCCGCCGAAACCCGTGAGGCTGTGTCTGTTCCTTCCAGAAGTGAATCTGCCAGGTCTCGTTTCTGGTGGTGGAGGGCGACGATTTTTTCCTCAATCGTGTTGGCAGCCACCAAACGATAGACCGTAACCGGTCTGAGCTGCCCGATGCGATGGGCGCGGTCGGATGCCTGATCTTCAACCGCCGGATTCCACCAGGGATCAAGATGGATGACATAATCGGCTGCGGTCAGATTTAACCCTACCCCACCTGCTTTGAGGCTTATCAGAAACAGTTCCCCTTCGCCCCTCTGGAAAGCGGCAACCTGCTCCTGTCGAGCTTTTGGCGGGGTTGAGCCGTCCAGATATTGATAGGTAATGCTGTCCGCATCAAGGCTTTGGCGGACGAGGGATAGATGATCGACAAACTGGCTGAACACCAGCGCTCTATGACCATTTTCACGCAATTCATCAACTATTTCACGGAATGCTGCCAATTTGGCACTCGCAATACCACTTCCCGGCATAACCAACTCCGGATTGCAGCAGGCGCGCCGCAAGCGCATTATCTCCGCCAGAATCCTGATCTGCCGTTCACCCTCCCCCTGACCATCGCTTCCTTGCAGCTTCTCAACAGCTTTTCGGCGCAGTGCTTCGTACAGGGCGACCTCTTCACCGGACATCTCTACCCGATGTAAAATATCTGTACGTGGCGGAAGTTCCTGTAATACCTGACTTTTGGTACGGCGCAGCATAAAAGGACGAATAAGTTTTTTGAGCAGTGTCCGTGCGGCTTTATCGCCATCCCGCTCTATCGGAGTACCAAAGCGTTCGGTAAAACCTTTGTGCGAGCCAAGCAAACCGGGGTTCAAGAAACGGAACAGATTCCACAGTTCATCAAGGCGATTCTCAACAGGAGTGCCGGTGGTGGCAATGCGGAAATTTGCCTGCAACTGCATTGCCGCCTGGGAACGCTTGGTCGCCATGTTCTTGATCGCTTGCGCTTCATCCAGAACGACCGTTTCCCAGGTTATGGAGGTAAATAACTCTGCCTCCTGCTGAAAAAGAGTGTAACTGCATATTACCAGGTCAAAAGGCTGCAGTGATTCAATAAATTCTTTGCGGTTTCCTCCACCAAAAATTCTCGGCACCAGAGTCGGAGCAAAAAGATGGCACTCGCTCTCCCAATTGAGGCAGACCGACGTTGGAGCCAGCACCAATGCAGCTCCTTGTGGCGCACGACTGACCAGCAGTGCCAGTGCCTGAATGGTTTTGCCAAGCCCCATGTCATCTGCCAGGCATGCCCCGACTCCCCAGTGGGCAAGGCGTGCCAACCAGTTGAACCCTTCGAGCTGATAATCACGCAGTGTTGCCTGAAATGTTACCGGCAAGATTGGCTGGAGCGCTTCGGCACTCTTGAAGCGTTCCAGAGTTGCCTTCCAGAGCTTGTCCCCTTTGACTCCGCCTGAACCATGAAGTGCATCTTCAATTAGCGGCGCAGTCAGTTGGTGGAATCGATTCTCCTTGCCATGTTTTTCCACCACCCGGCGTAACTCTTCCAGGCGCCTTCGAAACTCTTCAGTCAGCGCTAAAAATTCGCCATCAGCAAGCTGAATGAATCGCCCGCTGTTACCGGTCGCCAATTCCAATAGTTGCTGCAAGGAGAGCACCTGTTCATCAGATATGGCGACATTCCCTTCCAGGGCAAACCAGTCCTTTCCTGAACTTACAGAAAGCTTCATGCCACTCCAGGAGGCCGAACCGCGCAATTTGAGCTTCTCCCCTTCAGGCCATTCAACCACAAAGGGAGCATCTTTAACTTTACCAAGCCCATGCAGCTCTTCCAGCAACTCCAGACTCCCCAGAGGATCATCTATGCGCCAGAAATTATCATCGGAGGGGTAGAGATCAAGCGTACTACAGGTTGAAAGGAGTTGCTCAAGGCGGCTCTTTTCCAGCTTCTGGTTACGGGTTGTCTGTAGCCGTTTTTTGTTGAATGCTGCAATTACCGTCGCAGCTCCGCGCCCAGGGTAAAAACCGGGGCCACCTTCACCAAGCGGCCTGACCAGGAGCTCCACAATAATCCCTGCGCCAAAGGGTCTCAGCAGTATATGAAGGCTATTATCACTCTCAACAGTTTCGGCTGTTGCATTTTCACCAGCGACATCGGAATGAACAGTTATATGCGGAGCAACTGCAGTAATTACGGAGGCTATCCGCTTTTCCGCTTCTGCCGGTACGGACAGGCCGCTCCCCAATATTGTGGCGATCCGCAGTTGTTCCCTGGTCGGTTCGTAAACCTGTAGCCGCGAGTCGTTTTCCCAGAGCCAGAAAACATCAGCTTCTGAAGTAGGGAGCGGAGCAAGTGAAAGCTTGAGTTTCCCCTTGCTGCGATCAACTTTCAGGGTAAATTCGCCACGCACAACCGTCATCTGCTCTTCGTTTCTGGCATTAAAAACCAGTGGATGACCTATCATCGCAACCAAGGCCTTGTTGGTGTTAATTTCGTAGGATGTTTGGGAATAATAACCATAACTTTGCTCTTTATAAATACAGGAGATAATTTTACGATCTTGCGCAGTCAGAAAATCAAGAGTTGAACTCCCTTCCCGTAAGCGCTTCAGGGCAACATTGCGCCCACCTGTCCAGCCCCGTTTCGTCTGTTTCTGTTCAATAGGTTGAATCGAAACGTATGTTTTTCTGTCACCCCCAACAAGCCAGGTCAGGCGCGTAGCATTCGTGGTGGCAGCGGCTTTGGAAGTGTCGTTGGTGGCAAGCGCCAGAAGAGCATTAAGTGAGCGTTCCCAATCATTTTCCCTATCACCGGAACCGGTAAGCGCAACGATCCCCTGTTCCGCGCAGAACTTTTCTGCCTCAGTTGTTTCGCTTTTACCATCGGGATTGATAATTTTTGCAAGAGTGGCAGCCTCCGCAGCAATCCAGTAAAATCCGGCGCTGGCACTTTTGTTCTGAAGTTCACCAAGATTTTTACTCTGGAGCGATACATCCGGCTTTTTTATCCAGATAGAAACCAGCGACATTATTATCTGGTTAATTGGCTGGAGGTTTGATCCGGAATTACAGCTTTTTTCGAGTGGCTTCAGATAACTGCTGTTTCCCATTTTATATTCTGCCAGTTGGTTCAGAATATAGATGGGCGCCTGCTGCTTAAATTCTTCCTGTTTCATCGCTAAATCAGAAAGTTCCAGCGCACTTTTGAGGTGATGCGGCAAATTACTGCGCAATAGCGCCAGCAGATGAAAAAAACCGGCATAACCTGAAAGAAAGATTTTACGCTTGCCGGTTACCTTTTTGATTCGGGCGATTTCTTTATCAAACCAGGCAATTGCCCCGTCATCATCTCCTTTTAAAAAGGCCACAGCACCGTGAATATCAAAAAAGGATTCCTGCAGAGTTACCAGATGCGTTGTCACTTTTCCGATTTTTCCCTGCATCAGCAGGTAAAACAGGTCGAGATGCAGAGCATAATTTGATGGCTCTTTCTGGCTGTCAACAAACGTTTCCAGAAGAGTCAACGCACCGGATTTAGTCATAGTTGTCAAACTTCTGTGACATAATTCATCCAGAAGTGAGGTCAGTAATCCTGGAGGAAAGGTGGAAAGCCAGGCCGTATCGAGAGGCTCAGGTAAAAGGAGGTCTAAAGGGGGTTTTTGTTGTGATTCCGAATTGAAATACCGATAACAGGCTCTAAGATTATTGCCCAATTCCTGTTCGTCGTGACAGTAAAGTGCCAGTAGCACATTTTGCAGAGCCTGGGCATAGCTGCCGTAGTGATATCGCTCGTAATACGATGGGACAATGGAAAGATAGGGCCTAACTGTTTCCGCATACAGCGGTAGATTACCCTCCCGTTCTACTTCGCGCATCAGCGGTTGTTGAAGTTGCGCTATGCAGCAGACACCGCCACGCTCCTCTTCAAGCATACCACTTTTCATGAGTGTAGTCAGAACGGCGCTAACATCCGGGTAGTTTATCTGACGGTTATTGACCGAGATATTCAGTTTTTTGAGCATTTCATGGACGCCGGTTCGTGTTACCGGCGCTATAAAAAAGGCCAGCAGTTGCAGGGTTGTCTGCTCCAACGGGGAAAGCATCCGATATTCTGCCAGAAGTTCGATGGCTGTTTTTGCTTTGATCATGAGTAGACTCCTCGGTAATAGTGGGAGCCGATAGTAGCATTGTAACGCCAGGATTGTCTATTTGAAGTTCTGACAGATTTATGAATTTCCCTTGACAGATAAACAGGTTTTGTATACAGTGTGCAGACTTTTTATTAGGGCTATAAGTATCGGTATAACTTATAGTTTTATCAAAAAAGATCTGCCGGGCTGGGTAGCTTGCTCGGAAGGCAGACATCCCCGTTTTACGCAACTACCTCTATCTGATGTCCTGAAATAATCCGTTTTACTACTACTCAACTAGTCCATGACTTTTTGATTAAAAACTAAGGAGATTATATGACTACACAAAAGATTATCTGGTCTAAGATTGATGAAGCGCCCGCATTGGCAACGTACTCGTTACTCCCTATCGTCAACGCTTTTACAAAAGCTGCCGGCGTAGTAGTTGAAACAAGGGATATTTCTGTTGCCGGAAGAATAATTGCCAACTTTCCTGATTATTTGACGGAAGAGCAGAGAATGCCTGACTATTTGGCTGAACTGGGTGATCTGACTCAAAAGCTGGAAGCCAATATCATCAAGCTGCCTAATGTAAGTGCCTCGATTCCACAGTTAAAAGCCGCTATTAAGGAGTTGCAGGAGCAGGGATATAAATTACCCGACTATCCGGAAGATCCTCAGAACGATGACGAGAAAGCACTTAATGCGCGTTATGCAAAATGCCTCGGAAGCGCTGTAAACCCTGTGTTGAGAGAGGGCAATTCCGACAGAAGATCGGCGCGGGCAGTTAAGGAATACGCTAAAAAATTCCCGCATAAAATGGGTGCCTGGAAGGCGGACTCAAAAACTCATGTTTCTCATTTGACTGCCGGTGATTTTTATCATAGTGAAAAGTCAGTTACAATGAAGGAAGCCGGTAATGTACGGATCGAGTTTGTTGATCAGGCCGGTGCAGTCAAGGTTCTGAAAGATAAGCTGGCTCTTCAGGCAGGAGAGGTTCTTGATGGCGCATTCATGAGTGCCAAAGCATTACGCACTTTTATTGCGGAGCAGATTGCAGATGCCAAAGCACAGGGCGTACTGTTTTCGGTACATCTTAAAGCTACCATGATGAAGATTTCCGATCCGATCATGTTCGGTCATTTTGTTTCAGTGTTCTACAAGGATGTTTTTGAAAAACATGCGGCAACCTTTACCGAGCTCGGTGTCAACCCGGATCTTGGCATGGGCGACCTGTACGTCAAACTTAAAAAACTACCGGAAGCGAAGCAGGCTGAAATTGAAGCGGATATACAGGAAGTCTACAAAAAGCAGCCGCCATTGGCAATGGTCGATTCCGACAAGGGTATCACCAACCTCCACGCAAGTAACGATATCATCATTGATGCCTCAATGCCGGTAGTTATTCGTGATTCCGGCGGTATGTGGGGGCCGGACGGCAAGCTGCACGATGTCAAATGCGTTATTCCCGACACTTCCTATTCCGAATGGTATCAGGAGTGCATCGATTTCTGTAAGAAAAATGGTCAGTTCGATCCGACCACGATGGGCAGTGTCTCCAACGTTGGTCTCATGGCTCAGAAAGCGGAAGAGTATGGTTCACATGACAAAACGTTCAAGGTTCCGGCAAACGGCACCATGCGTGTGGTTGATGCTGCGGGTAACGTGCTGATTCAACACACCGTTGAAGAGGGTGATATCTGGCGCGGTTGCCAGACAAAAGACCTGCCTATTCAAGACTGGGTTAAGCTGGCGGTTCGCAGGGCGCGTGCGACCGGAGCACCTGCAGTGTTCTGGCTTGACAAGAACCGTGCTCACGACGCACAGATGATTGAGAAAGTGAATACATATCTAAAAGATCACGATACGAGCGGTCTCGAAATTCACATTATGTCTCCGGTTGAAGCGATGCGCTTCACTCTGCCTCGAGCAAAAGCGGGTCAGGATACAATTACTGTCACCGGAAACGCCTTGAGGGATTATCTGACCGATCTTTTCCCGATTCTTGAACTTGGTACCAGTGCCAAAATGTTGTCAATTGTACCGCTCCTGGCCGGTGGCGGACTGTTTGAGACCGGTGCTGGTGGTTCTGCTCCCAAGCATGTTCAGCAGTTTGTTCAGGAGGGGTATCTGCGATGGGATTCACTCGGCGAGTTTTTGGCTCTGGGCGTTTCTTTGGAACATCTGGCCGCTACCTTCAAAAATGAAAAAGCCCAGCTCCTTGCTGATACGCTTGATCAGGCTAATACCAAATTTCTTGACAACAATAAGAATCCGGCCCGTAAAGTTGGTCAGATAGACAACAGAGGCAGCCATTTCTACCTTGCAATGTACTGGGCAGAAGCTGTTGCAGCGCAGACCGTGGACAAAGAACTTGCAACCCTTTTTGCCAAGGTTGCGCAGCAGCTTCAGGAAAATGAGGCTAAAATCAATGCGGAGTTGATAGGTGCTCAGGGTAGTCCACAGGATATCGGTGGCTATTACAACCCTGATCCGGTCAAGACGGAGAAGGCGATGCGTCCAAGTGCGACATTAAACGCAATAATTGACGCCATAAATTGTTAGCAGGGGCTGGAGCTTTGACTCCTGCCTTATTTTACACAAAAACAGAAAAGGAGGTAAAAAGTATGGCTCGTAAAAAGATTTCTCTTATCGGTGGCGGACAGATCGGTGGCGTTCTTGCGCAACTTGCTGCGATGCGTGAGCTTGGTGATGTTGTCCTTTTTGACATTGTTGAAGGTCTTCCCCAGGGCAAAATGCTTGATATTGCCGAAGTTGGTCCGGTAGACGGCTTCGACGCAAACCTGAAGGGCACAAACAGCTATGATGATATCAAAGGTTCTGATGTTGTCATTGTAACTGCCGGTCTGCCACGCAAGCCAGGCATGAGCCGCGACGATCTGATCGAAGTAAACTCCAAGATCATGACCTCGGTAGCCGAGGGAATCAAAGTGAACGCTCCTGACGCTATCGTTATCGTCATCTCGAATCCTCTTGACGCTATGGTTACTCTCTGCCAGAAAATCACCGGTTTCCCTTATCACCGCGTCATTGGTCAGGCCGGTGTTCTCGATTCTGCCCGCTTTGCCAGCTTTATCGCCTGGGAGCTGGGTGTGTCTGTAAAAGACGTAACGGCCATGACTCTTGGTGGCCACGGCGACGATATGGTGCCATTAGTCCGTTACGCTAGTGTTAACGGTATTCCGGTTACCGAACTTCTCGAGCAGAAATACGGCGCAGAGAAGGGGAAAGAAGTTATGGATGCCATGGTTAAGCGTACCCGTGGTGCCGGCGGTGAAGTTGTTGCCCTGCTTAAAACCGGCTCTGCATTTTATTCTCCGGCTTCTTCAGCCATCGCAATGGCTGAGTCGATCCTGAAAGACCAGAAACGCGTGCTCCCTACCTGCTGCTTCCTTCAGGGCGAGTTCGGCGTCAACGGTTATTATGTAGGCGTCCCTGCTGTCCTTGGTGAAAAAGGCGTTGAAAACATAATCCAGTTCAAACTTGATGCCGCTGAGCAGGCAATGATGGACAAATCGGTTGCAGCGGTTAAAGATCTAGTAGGCAGCATGAAATAGTTTACGATTCCAGGTCTCTGGAAGTCCGCAAAAGAAGGGTGGAGCTTGCGCCCTTCTTTTGCTACTTTTTGGAGCCTGTATTCTACCACCTTTTATTTCGGAATAAAGGAGTCTTGCTAAGATGGAAAAAACATTGCCAAAAATTGAGATTAACGAGAAGTACTGCAAGGGGTGTCATATCTGTGTTGAATTTTGCCCCAAAGATGTGCTTGAAATGAAAGGATTCTATGTCTCTGTCAAGAATCTTGAAGCCTGCATAAAATGTATGCAGTGTGAACTGCGATGTCCTGACTTCGCTATTAAAGTCATAACCGAATAAAATTTACAGGAGGAAATGAACAGTGTCCAAAAAAGTAGCGTTTCTTCAGGGTAATGAAGCTGCCGCATTTGGTGCGTTATACGCCGGTTGCGACTTCTTTGCCGGTTACCCGATTACCCCCTCAACAGAGGTTTCAGAGGTTCTATCTATAGAACTGCCTAAAACCGGTGGAAAGTTTTTGCAGATGGAAGACGAAATTGCCGCCATGGCAGCAATTCTTGGTGGCTCGCTTGCCGGTGCTAAAGTGCTTACCTCAACTTCAGGTCCAGGCCTTTCTTTGAAGCAGGAACTTATCGGCTACGGCTGCATTGCCGAAATCCCGTGCGTTGTCTATAACGTTATGCGCGGCGGTCCTTCGACCGGTATGCCTACCGGTCCCAGCCAGTCCGATGTTATGTGCGCCAAATGGGGAACACATGGTGACCATCCCGCCATCTGCCTCGTTCCGGCTTCCGTTCAGGAAACATATGAAATGGTAATTCGTGCCTTCAACCTGTCCGAAAAATATCGTACTCCGGTTTTGGTTATGCCTGACGAAATCGTCGCACACATGCGTGAACGTATCGTCTTTCCCGAACCGGGCGAAATTGAAGTCCTTCCGCGCAAAGCTCCGACGGTACCACCCGATAAGTACAAACCATACGACACAAGCTTCGGTGATGTGCCACCTTTAGCCACTTTTGGTTCAGGCTATAAGTTCCACGTAACCGGACTCAACAAGATGCAGGACGGCTTCCCAACTACCAAGGCCGAGATCGTTCAGGCTGAGGAAGAACGTCAGGTTCGTAAGGTTGTTGCAAACACTGATGACATCGTTGAGTTTGAAGAGTATCTGCTTGACGATGCCGACGTTGCGGTTGTTGCGTACGGATGTACTTCCCGCTCGGCACGTTATGCTGTCAATATTGCCCGTGAGCAGGGTATCAAAGCAGGCATGTTCCGCATCAAGACCTTCTGGCCATTCCCGGATAAACAGATCAAGGCTTTGGCGGATAAGGTCAAAGGGATTGTCATTCCGGAGATGAACCTCGGAATGTGTTCACTTGAACTTGAGCGTTGTGCGCAGGGCAAGGTTCCGGTCCTTGGAATTTTCCGTGTTGATGGCGAACCTATCAATCCGGATCAGATCCTTGCTAAGATTAAGGAGGTTAAATAACATGGCATTTGAATATGAAAAATGGCTTCGTCCAGGCAAATTGCCTCACATCTGGTGCCCTGGTTGCGGTCACGGCATCGTTATGAAGGGTCTTATCCGTGCAATGGATACCCTTAAGTTAAAAAAAGAAGAGACTGCTATTCTATCCGGTATCGGTTGCGCTTCCCGCCTTCCAGGTTATATTGACTGCTGTACACTCCATACAGCACATGGTCGCGCCGCTGCATTTGCAACCGGCTTGAAAATGGCAAAGCCGGAAATGAATGTTATACTGGTTGGTGGCGACGGCGACGGAACTGCAATCGGCGGTAACCACTTCATTCATGCATGTCGTCGCAATATCGACATGACCTACATCATCATGAACAATTATATTTACGGTATGACCGGCGGCCAGTTTTCCCCTTGTACTCCGACCGGTCACAAAGCGTCAACTACACCATACGGCAATCCTGATCCGGGCTTTGATATCGCCGAGCTGGCAAAAGGTGCCGGTGCTACTTTTGTTGCCCGTGGTACGGCATTTCATGCCAACCAGATTGATAAACTGATCGTAGAGGCAATTCAGCATAAAGGCTTCTCGGTTGTTGAAATCCTCGATGACTGCCCGACAACATATGGTCGTCGTAACAAGTTCAGGTCGGTTGTCGAGATGATGAACCGCCTTAAAGAAATTGCCGTGCCGGTTAAGGCGGCAGAAAAAATGACTGCCGAGCAACTACAGGGTAAGGTTCTGACAGGTGTTCTCTACAAGGATGTGACCAAGCCTGAGTATATAGCCGAGTACGCTAAAGTTATTGAGCGTGCCAAGGCTTCAAAGTAACAATTACAGGAAAAGGAGCGATATATTCATGTCAAGATATGAACTCAGGTTTTCCGGTTCAGGTGGGCAGGGTCTCATCACCGCCGGAATTATTATGGCCAAAGCCGCTTCGATTTATGAAGGGAAGCAGTCCGTACAGTCGCAAAGTTATGGACCGGAAGCACGCGGCGGAGCATCAAAATCGGAAGTAATTATTTCTGACGGTCCGATTGACTATCCGAAAGTCACCGAGTGCGACGCCCTGCTTGCAATGACTCAGGAAGCTGCTAACAAATATTCGCATGACCTTAAAGAAGGGGGCGTTCTGCTTCTTGACTCTGATTTGGTCAAAAATGTGCCTCCAGGCAATTTCAGGACGATTTCTTTCCCGATTATTAACACTGCAAAAAATGATGTCGGTCGTGAGATAGTTGCCAACATCGTCGCTCTTGGTGCAATGGTTGCCCTGACAGGTCAGGTAAGTCGTGAGAATGCCGAAAAAGCAGTACTCTCAAGTGTACCGGAGGCTTTTATTGAACTGAACAGGAAAGCATTCAGCATCGGTTATGAGAAGGCTCTGGCCGCCAGCGCTCAGTAATACAACATTGTACGCTGATTATTAAAAGGCCCGGTGCACTACATCGGGCCTTTCATTTGAATGTTTGACGGGAGTAACAGGCTTGGAAATCCATCGATGAAAACTCCGGAATGTTTTGAAATACTTGTCCATAACGGAATAGTGGATGAAGTTATTTCCCGTTTAATGAGCGGTAAAGAGGCAGATGTGTATGTTGTCCGGTCAAAGGGTGAGACCTGCTGTGCCAAGGTATACAAAGACGTTCGTATGCGCAGCTTCAGTCAGATGGCACAGTATCAGGAAGGGCGCAAGAGTCGAAACAGTCGCCAAACACGGGCGATGCAAAAAAACACCAGGTACGGACGTAAAGAGACAGAAGATGCCTGGAAGAATGCGGAAGTGGACGCGCTAAGAACAGTTGCGGATGCAGGTGTGAGAGTACCTGAAGTTTATGACTACGCTGATGGCATTCTGCTGATGGAATTAGTGAAAGGTGCCGACGGGAACCCTGCTCCACGACTAAACGATATCAGGTTAACAGGAGAGAAGGCGCGCGAATATTATCATGAAATGATCAAAAATATTGTTGTCATGCTCTGTGCCGGAATTATCCATGGTGACCTGTCCGAGTACAATGTGCTTGTTGATCAAACCGGTCTGGTGATAATCGATTTGCCTCAGGCGGTTAATGCTTCAAAAAATAATAACGCCCGCAGCATGCTTGAACGCGATGTTGCAAATATCACCGCCTATTTCGGGCGATTTGCACCCGAACTGCTGTCGACAGATTACGGGCGTGAAATATGGAAACTATATTCAACTGGCAAGCTGAGTGTAGCCTCCGAACTGACCGGACTCTTTGAGCAGAGTGATGTTCCGGCTGATGTGAAAGGGGTCATGCGCGAAATTGACTATGCCAGAATTTTGCACGAACGAACACTGATCAGAGCGGCACAATCTGCGTGAGCTGAACACCATTCCAACATACTGCACTCCTTTTCACTTCCAACTATTTTCATTGACACTTCCTTGCTTGTTTACTTTATTATTTTCCGCTGATAATATTCCGCCGCTTGCTATGAACATTTTTTGCCTGTTTTTGTATTGGTTAGCCAAATTAACATACAATTGAAAGGGTGGATTTTATGAAAAACGCAACCATAAAGATGAGACTGATTATCCTGTTGATTCTTGCTCTGGCGGCGCTCATTGTCGTTGGCGGAGCCGGCGGCTACGGTATCAGGAGCATGAAACAGAACCTTTCCGAAATGTATGACGATAATATGCTCGGCTCAGAGAAGATCACCCGCATCACTACTCTGCTCCATGAAACCAGAACACATCTGCTTCTGGCAATCCAGCATGACCCGAGGATGGAGACAAGCAAGCTGCACGACCATCCTCTCGCCACGCATACCGACATTGTAGATGGCAATATCAAGGAAATTCGGGAAATTACAGCGAGCTACCTCGCAAAAGAGAGCCCTGAGCCGGAAGATCGGAAAATGAAGGAACGCTTCAAGGATGCTCAGGAAAAACTGAATGAAAGCGGTTTCAAACCGCTGAAAGAAGCTCTGCTTGCTGGGAAGTACGATGAGGCTACCAGATTGGTAGTATCTTCTGTCAATCCGCTTGCAAAAAGCACTTTAATAGAGGCGGACTCCCTCATCAAGATGGAATATAGCGACGCGCGGGAGCGCCAGGAACACGCAAATAAAGAATACCTGACGATCCTTGTCATCATGGTTGTCTGCCTGGCTGGTGCCATGTTGCTAATGCTGCTGGGCACATTGTTCACCTCGAGATTAATCAATAAGGCGACATCGGAGCTGATTCGGGTCTCAGGCTCTATTGCAGGAGGCGATCTCACAGTCCAAAGCGCGATAACCGATAATTCTGAAATGGGGACTATCGGCACTGCGTTCAACAACATGGCGGACTCCTTCCGTAACGTCATTGACGAGGCAAATGCAAGCGCCCAGGAATCGGCTGTATCAAGCCAGGAGCTCTCACACATAGCCGCCAGTCTTACCGAAAACATCTCCAATCAAGCAGGAATGATAGTAGAATGCAGCTCCCTGACTAAGGATGTCGCCAGTACTCTTGACATAACAGAAGAGATGTCGGTGACAACCACTGAAACTATCGAATCTACCCGCAAGGCGATGGATGCTTTCATGGTGAAGCTCAATGAAGCAGGCTCAGTCATCATCCGGGAGTCTAACAACCAGGACAGGCAGGCGGAGCAGATGCGCGATCTGACCAGCAAGGCGGATGATATCCGCTCTGTGCTG
>CAYQMO010000002.1:0-66031 GCA_964418315.1 uncultured Geobacter sp.
CGCTTACCGTCGGGACTGCTGCAGCGGTTACGCCACCGTCATAGACTTTTGTGTTTGTTGCGGCGGTGATAATCAAGTCTCTACGGGTAATGGTGGCAGTGGCCGGGCTCTGAACCGTCAGGCTGTAGTTGCTGTTGTTCAGCGCAAGGCCGCTGAAAGTCACGCTGCTGGCAGTCGTAACGTTCCTGCTGTTGTAGGCTCCGGCCGCCGTGCCGGTGATGGCCACGGTGTCCCCGGTATAGGGCTTGCCGTCGGCTGTTGTTCCGCCTCCAGCGGCTTCTGCTGCCGCCAAAACCGGAGTGCCGCTCACAACCGCGCTGGTACCGCCGTCATAGACCTTGCTTGCCGGTACGCTAAGACCGCTCATTGTCAGCAGTTTTGGCGTGATCGTGGCGCTGGCCGGTGATTGTATGGTCAGGGTGTAGTTGCCTGCTTCAGCGCCGCTGAGGCTAAGACCGCTGAAAGTGACGCTGCTAGCCGAACTTACATCCTTGCTGTTATATGTGCCGACAGGTGTACCAGTGATATTTACCGTATCACCACTGTAAGGCTTGCCGTCCGACGTGCTGCCTGATCCAGCCGTTTGTGCCGCTGCCAGTGTCTTGGTGTCCGTTACCACTGCAGCAGTGGTGCCGTTGTAGACCTTGCTGGTGGGCACTGAAAGGCCGCTCATGGTTAGAGCTTTGGTGGTAATGGTGCCGTTGCTGCCGCTGAGTGAACTGCCTGCGGAGAGGTAATAGTTGGCGGCATCGGTGCTGCCAAGTGTCAGCGAGCCGATGGTGAAACTCTTGTTGCCGCTGCCGACGTTCTTGGTTGAGAAGTTGCCGTTACCGGAAACGCTGACGACATCATTGCTTTCCAGTCCGGTCAGGCCGAGGCTGACGTTAGTCATGGCGGTCGTGCCGTCATAGACTTTTGTCAGGCCGGTGGCGGTCGCCGTGAGTGCCTTCTGGTTGACGGTAAGCGCGCCAACCACTGTCAGCGTATTACTGAAATTTGCGCTAATCCCGCTGATGTTGCTTGCCGTAATGCTGTAGTTTCCGGCTTTCAGAGCACCATTTGTGCTGGCCTGCGGGCTTTGCGGGGCAAGGGAAAAAACGGCACTGCCTCCGGCACCGTCGCTGTAGGTATAGGTGTTGCCGCTTACCGTAGGTGCCGCCAGCGTTTGAACCACGTTACTACCGTTCATGTATCTGGCGTTGGCGATGCTGTAGGATGGCGCGGTGCCATATGTGGAGGCGACATTGTTTACTATCACCAGAAGCTGCCCGGCAGGGACGACGGTATAGTTGCCGCTGGCGTAGCTGATGGAGTAATTGCCGTTGTTGGCGGTAACGCCGGAAGGTGTCAGGGCGTTTGTGTAGGTACCGGCCTGGGTGTTTACGCCGCCAGTATTGCCATCCGGGCCGCTGGCGCTGCGAGTGATGGCGAGGCTGCCCAGGCCAAGTACTGCGGATGTTTCCCCATTGACAAAGCCGTTGTAGCTCACGCCGTTGTAGGCCGCGACTCCGGTCGAGGCCAGGGTGACGAAATTGGCGTCGTTGTTGGCCTTCACCGTGAGCGGTGCGGGGTTTATGGTGCCGCTGCCGTTGCTCCAGCTCAGTGTGTAGTTGCCGGCATCGGTACCGGCAATGGCCACGGTGCCTACGTTGATTGTCTGTGTGCCCTGGTTGGCGGAGCTGAACACTGGCGCACCAGACACGGTGACTACATCACTGCCCACAATCCCCACCAGACCGCCATAGCCGTTGCTGTCCACGGGCATGGCGGTTGTGCCACTGTAGGTCTTGGTTACTCCAGTGGTGCTACCGGCCAGCGTCAGGGTCTTCTGGCCGATAGTCAGGTTGGCTGGCACATAGGTAATGTTGTAGTTGCCGTTGGCGGTGTTGGTCATCGTTCCCTGCTGAATCTGATACGTCACGCCGCCTGCGCCGCTGGTCTCGCCGGATGCGCGGGTCAGACTGCCGGTGAGGCTGTCGCCGCTTAACAAGCCAACCCCCGTGCCCACAGTGCCGGTGGTGTTGGTGTATGTCAGTGGTAAAGGTAATGGCGTAGTTGGCTGCCTTGGCCCCCGTTCCCAGCGCAATGTCGTAGCTACCCACATTGCTGCCGGCTTCGCGACTCAACGTGCCGCTCACATCGGCCATCGCATCGTTCTGCGCCACCGTGGCCAGGCTACCGCCGGTTACCGTGACGGCCAGAGTCGGTTCATTCTCGCCGTATACCTTGCTGGCGGCGCTGGCCGTCAGGGTGATGGGGCGCTGGGTAATGCTCAGGTTGGCAGGCACAAAAGCGATGGCGTAGTTGCTGTTGGCCACCGTGCCTTGCGCAATCGCATAGGGCCCACCCGCGACCGTCTCGCCTGCGGTGCGCGACAGGCTGCCGGTAAAGGTGTCGGTGCCGACGCGGCCGCGGCCGGTGCCGGCTGCTTCCATGGCGTAGGTCAGGCTGGGATCAGCATTGCCATACACCTTGGTTTGCGCATCCGCCGTCAGGGTGATCGGGCGCTGGGCAATCGTCAGCGTGCCATCCACATAGGTGTAACTGTAATTACCTGCGGTGTAACCACTGGGGCGGATGGTGTAGCTACCGGCATTGACCGCGCCGCTCGACGAGCCGGTGCTGTAGTCCAGTGCGCCAGGTAGGTCTGAGGCGCCTTGCCCCAACACAAAGCCGCTATAGGTCACCCCGTTGCCGCCGCCTGGTAAGGCCGCGCCGTCATAGGTCTTGCTCGCGTTGTTGGCGGTGACCGTCAGCGGTGCCCTATCCACCGTCAGATTGCCGTTGCTGTAGGTGATGTTGTAGTTGTTGCTGTCGAAGGTGCCACCCGTGGCGGCGGAAGGGGTAATGGTGTAAGTGCCGCGCGCGGCGGTGTCCATTGCTCCGCTGCTGCTGAGCGTCACCCCGCCGATGGTGTCAGTGTTCTTCAAGCCGGCTGGGCTAAAGCCGGTAGTGCCCAGGTTCAGCGTGGTGCCGTAGTTTTTGCTTTGCCCCGTGGCCCCGATGGTGAGCGGTGCGCGGTTCACCGTCAGCGCGCCATTCACATAGGTGATGCTGTAGTTGCTGGCCATAAACGTGCCGTTGGTGGCATTGCTGGGGACAATGCTGTACGGGCTGCCGCTGACGCCGGCGGTATCAACCGCGCCGCTGCTGGCTAGCGTTAAGCGGCCAATGGTTTCGCCGTTTTGCAGGCCGGACGACGTGAACAAGTTGGTGTCCGTGGTGTTGCCCATCGTTAGGATGTCGCCATAGGTTTTGCTCTGCGCGCTGGCGGTGACGGTGAGCGGTGCCTGCGTCACGGCAAAGTTGGCCGGCACCACGGTTATGGCGTAGTTGCTGTTGGCCAGCGTGCCCACGCTGTTAATGGCGTAGGTGTCAACGTCTTCACCGGCCACGCGGGCCAGTGCGCCGATGAAGGTGTCGTTATTGACCCGACCGCGACTACTGCCTGCGGCCTCTACAGCATATGTATATGCCGGGTTGGCGGCACCGTAGACCTTGGTCTGGCCGCTGTTGACGGTGATGTTGATCGGGCGAGGGCTGACGGTATAACTGCTGTTGGTGCCCCATGTGATGGAGTAGTCGCTGGCGCTGCCGCTGGTGTAGCCGATGCTCAGCAGAGTGGGGTTGCTTGCGTAGCTGTAGGAACCTGCTGCGGTGGTGCTGGTCAGGAAGCTGCCGTAGCTGAGCGTCAGGTTGCTGGAGCCAACCAGCGTATACCCTGAGGAAATTGTGCCGCTCGGCGGGGTGTCGCCATAAATGCTGGAAAGAGCGCTGGTGAAGTTGATAGTGACCGAAGTGGTGCTACTACCCATACGCCAAGGAGTAGCACCAAATGTTAGCGTCGGATAAGCTCCATCGGCACCGGTTATGCTCCAGCCCGCATTTGTAAATGTGCTCAGGGTTTTCATCTGGGCCGTGGTTTTACCTACTGCCGCACCACCGCTTGTAGCCATACCACTAGTTTGGTTATCCCAGAAGCTATTTGTAATAGTTCCCCCTGTATAACCTGAAAAGCCACCCTTTCTGGAGGTACTTCCACTACTAACACTTCCGGTTGAATAAGAATTTGAAATAGTCCCGTTATTTCCAACAAAACCACCGACATAATACCCACCTGTACCACTTCCGGTTGAAGTCGCACTTCCGGTTGAGTAACAATTTGAAATGGTTCCGCCTTGCCCAGAAAAACCACCAACATATGTGGTAGATGAAGTAACATTTCCAGTTGAATAAGAATTTGAAATGATTCCGCTGCTTTGCCCAACAAAGCCTCCAGCACTGCTGCCGGTTGCAGTAACACTTCCAGTAGAGTAAGATTTTGAAATGGTTCCAGTGTCATAACCTACAAAACCGCCGGTCATGCTAGCTCCACTAACAGTTCCAGTTGAGTAAGAATTTGAAACGGTTCCGCCATTATTACCTACAAATCCGCCGGTATAAGCACCCGTTGCAGTAACTGATCCGGTAGCATAAGCGTTTGAGATAGTTCCGCTCATATTGTATCCAACCAGCCCGCCGGTTCCGTTAGCTCCCGATACATTAACAGCAGCGTAGGAATCTGAAACGATTGACGAACCGGTATTGAGCCCAAGCAATCCTCCGGCACTGTCAGATGCAGTAATACTTCCGCTAGTAATACCTATATTTTTAATAGAGGCTGACGAATTTGTGCGTCCGAATAGTCCTTGATTATACTCAGTAGGGCGATTGATCGTCAGGTTGCTGACACTATGACCAAGTCCATCAAACTTTTTTGTAAATTGTGTAGCGCTATTGCCAATTGCTACCCAGTTGGCTATGCTGTTTAAGCTAATATTGCTACCCAAGGCATAGTTGTTTACAGTATCATTAATCATGGCTTGGAAAGAGCTTGCATAATTGACAACCCTATAAGTCACAAGTGCGCCGTCACTTCCAAGTTTGGTGCTAAATCTTTCGCCCTCAAGAAGATTGATTTGACCTGTAAAGTTATTGCCGGTGTTGTTATTCAAAGTTCCGGTTAATCCAAAGTTATAAGTCGCCGTATTCCCAGCCGCAACAGCGCCTTGACCATAGTATAATGATACATTGCCGTTTGTGGCCGTGATATTGGCATTGATCGCGATGTTTCTATAGGCGCTAAGTGTTAAGCTGTAAGCGGATGTCCAGCTAATAGCAGAAGAGACTGTGATGTCACCATCTGTGCCACTTTCACCACTTGTAGTGCTTGGTGTATTACCTCCATTGGTCGTGATAGTTACATTACCAGTTCCCAAAGCTGTCCCTATTGTGCTAGCCAGCGTACTGTCTATCGTGATATTGACAGGGTCGATGAGCCACTTTTTTGCTTTGACCTGCGCGCCTTCTTGGATAGTGAAGTGCTCGCCGGAAGTCTCGACCCAGCCGCCGTCGCCACCTTCTGCACCGCCTTTTGAGAGGATTTCGCCACCCACCGTGGTGATTGAGTTGGCGTTGTGGATATCCGACCAGAGCACAGCAGTACCACCATTGCCGATCTGCGTTGCACTGACGTCTATCTTCGCCCCCTGTTCCATGGTGACAGTGGTTGCCTGGTGCATGGTGCCGCTCCCCTGCCAGCCGCCGCCCACCAGCACCGTGCCGCCGCCGGTTTTGCCGGTAGCATCAAGCAGACTGCCGCTGGCAAGGGTGATATGATCGCCGGAAAGAGTGATGGTGCCACCTTTTACCCCATCCCCACCCCGACCCTCCCCTTGAAGGGGAGGGAGTATTTGTGTGAGAGTTGACTTGCCTGAGACATCCAGCGTGCCACTATTGGTGACATTGCCCCCTTCAATGACGATCTCGCCATTGCGCTCCACCATGCTGCGGGCGCGAACCTTGCCGCTGTTGTTGACAACCGTAGCCAGTAGGGCATCAGCAGCCGAAGCAGTCATTACCACCGTGCCGCCGTCAGCCTCAATTACGCCGCTGTTGGTCACCTGGGCGTTATATGCCGCTTTATCTACCTTGATCGCCATCAGGCCATTGGGATCAAAACCGAGAGTAATCTCATCACCCGCAGCCAACCCTGTCGTCCCCTTGGTAGTAACAATGGTTCCGGCGTTCTCGACTGAATTACCAAGCAGCGCCACAAAACCGCCAGAGACATTCCCCTGATTGACCACCGAACCGCCTGCTCCATCTTTAAAGAACGAATATTTCCCCGCCAGGAAATCACTGTCCTTTATGCTGAGGCTGGACGCCACCAGACCGCCGACATTGACGCTGGCACCGGGAGCAAAGAGGATGCCGGAGGGGTTGGTCAAAAAGACCCGGCCATTTGCTGTCAACGAGCCGAAGATGTTGGAGGGGTTATTTCCCAGCACCCGGTTTAGCAGAGTTGACTGGCTGGAAGGCTGTGCGATGTTGACCGCCTCACCTTTGCCAATGCCGAAGGAATTCCAGTTAATAATCGCCTGGTTTGTTCCCTGGGTGATGTTCATCTGGTTAGTGGCCGGCGTGCTGATGGCAGCCTGTCCGGCGGCAACCTGTCCGCCTGATGGCAGCGCAAACGCACCGCTTGCGGCCATAATCAGCGAAGTCACAACGGCAGCGGCAACGGTAATCGGCGACGGCCCGCCGTTGCCTTTGATAATCTCGGCGGCGACAACCCAGCGTTCTTTTGCTTTGCTCCAGATCAGGCGGTATGCTTTATTCATGGTGGTTTTCTCCTATTGGTTTGTGGCGTGTCCATGCGGTGTAGGGGCAAAAGATTTTCTGCCCCTACGGTATAAATCCAACCAAATTCTATTTTCCGTACATCTCATCCGTTTTTTTATTCATGGCGATGTCTCCAATTGGCTTGTACGTGACAAAATTCCAATATTTCCATGTTCAGCACTCTGTTCTGCTGCATGCGCTGCGATAACCTGGGCTCCGATTTGTGCCGCCTGGGCAAAGTGTTCCATCACCATACGGCGCAGTTCGTCTATCTGGGACAGTGCGTAATGCACATCGGGAAAAATGGCCGGCATTTCAACGAGCTGCTTTTGCTCAGTAAGAAACATGGTGCGAACTGAAAGGCCGGTTGCGGTCATTTCCAAGGCAAATACCGAGCGACCGTGCAGAGTTTGCGGGGTTGCTGCTTCAGTAGAAGTTTCATCTGGTGTGACTGCTGAATTTACTTCGGGTAATTTTTTGCTCATTTGCTACTCCTTTTTTGTTGTGTGGTATGAAAATTTGGCCACTACGATGGAGTTTTAATTTCTATCGAATCGCCATCAGCCTGTTTATTCCTGTAAAGCGGACATTCCGCAAACCTGTCGCCACAACACTCAAGAATAGCCGGTATGGTCTTGCCGGTTATCACCTGCACCTTGCAACCGGGCAGGGCTTGCGGTATGAAGGGGCAGATTTCTGAGGTGCGCTGGGGTTCAGGCATTTTTAAGCCTCTTTGCATTAGTTGATCTATTATTCAGCGTGATAATCCGAAAACGTAAATGCGCAGGCAATCATTATTTCTACAAATAAATGTAAAGTGGCTTTAAATGGGGGTTTACAGAGGAAATGAGGGAAATTCAGGTGGCGGAAATTGACACCTGTGGGTGTCAGTTTCTGACAGCAGGGCAGATTTTAAACCTCCAAGGTTTCTTACAGGGAGTTTGAGAAAGAAGGGGAAATAGTTTTCAGGGCACTCTTATTGGGTGTTACTGCAACAGAGATCAGTGCTTGCGAGTCGGTCAGTAACCGGACACAAGATAATCTATCGCCTTGATGATCGTCTCATGCAGATGGGGCAGCGTAGTTACCAGTGAACGTAACTCATCAGCCATGACGGTGCCGGGCATAAGCAGGTTGACAAAACAGTCCTCACCCTGAATCGACACGACAGGACAGAAAATAGTACTAGCGCCGATTATTGACAGATTACCCCGCAGAAAGATTGGCACTACGGTTGCCAAACCGAATTTCAGCAGTTCATCATTTGAAACCACCATCAGGTACTTTGCCAACGATACTTCATCGCTATTTCGGTACACCGAATACTGCATTACCAAACCCTCTTGCTTTTTACATAGTGAGCAATACCGTCCTTGTCGGACATCAGGTGGGTCATGACATGTTCGACGCTATTAAACGCTTCAATAATATCCTGTTTGCGTCGTTCGGCCGCAATATGTGCAGTCGCAACCCGGCTCAGGTCTATTCTGTTTTGCCTGACAAACTCAAAATCTTCAGGAGTAAGACTGATACTGGTCTGCTGTTTTCGTTTCAGTTGCGCCATCTCTCCCACCTCCCGTATAGCTATTTTGACACTAATAATACACTGAAATTCACACTACATCAACACTAATATATGTAATACAAAGGATTACGTTACTACTCGCCAACACTTTCTGTCTGGTAATAGTTGGGCAAATAATTTTTCCCCCCCTACGATATCCCGTATCTCCGCATTTTTTCCTTGAAGGCGTTATAACTGATCCCTAGCAGTTCCGCCGCCTGCATTTTTTTGCCGCCGGTGGTGTGAATGGCTCTTTCGATGGCCCACCGCTCCAGATCCGATAATTTGCACGATTGTAGGGGCAAAAAATCTTTTGCACCTACGTCTTTTGCCCCTACGGAACCCACGGCGTCAACGCCACTCGCTCTTACTTCTGCGGCGGTGATAATATCTCCGGCCTGAAAAAGCAGCCGTCGCAGGCGCTGCTTGAGCTCGCGAAAATTACCCGGCCACTGCTCCGCCTGTAAAAGCTGGAGCGCTTCAGGAGTCAGCATGGGAGAGTTGCGACCCAGATCATCTGCCGCCTGGGCGATGAAATTGCTACAGAATTCAGGTATATCCTCACTCCTGTCACGCAGCGGCGGTATGTTCAGGACAACATCGCTCAAACGCAGCCAGAGGCTGCCACTGAAACGCCCCTGCAGAGCCTCTTCGCCCAGATCAGCCGTGGTAAGGGCTATAACTCGTACATCGCACTCTATCGATTCGATCCCCGCTGCCGGAGAATAGCTTCCGCTCTCCAACAGACTCAATATTCGCTCCTGCAAAGAGACCGGAAGCAGCTCCGGTGATTTCAGCGCCAGCGTGCCACCATTAATTTCCTTCAGGATTCCACTGTCCCGATGCGGAGAGGGGCGACCACGTCCTGGCGTTCTGCCGAACAAATCAAGCTCAAGTTGCTCGGCGCTGCGACTGCGGCACTCTATGGTGTGCAGACGTTTTTTCTTTCGTCTGCTCATACTGTGCAGCAGCTCAGCAACCATCCCCTTGCCTGTCCCGTTTTCTCCACGCACAACGACTGCATAATCGCTCTCAGCCGCTCTGGTGATCTGTTCCCTGAGAGCCAGCATGGCGGGACTGTTGCCGCTCAAAAGGCCGTTTGTCTTTATCGCCTCGGATTTGAGGCGCTGAATCTCCCTCCGCTGAAGAATCGGCAAAACCGCACGATTGACAGCATCCAGCATCCGAGCCGTATCAATCGGTTTTGGTATGTAGGCAGCGACCCCCAGTTCTATCGCTCGCAGCAGATAGGCGGTATCTGTGAAAGCTGTGCAGAGGATGACCGGGACATCCGGAAAGTTACGCTTTAACTCGGCGGTAAGCTCAAGGCCGTCCATGATCGGCATCCGAATATCGCTTATAACTACATCGGGACGGTTTATTTTGAAAAGTTCAAGCGCCTCTCTTCCGTTGATGGCGGTCAGGACATTTTCAAAATGCAGGGTGAGAGCAAAGGCGACATGTTCGCGAAGTTCGGGCTCGTCTTCGACATAAAGGATCGTAAGGTTCGATGTTTCAGGCAATTGGCAACTCGATTCTGAAGACAGTCTCTCCCGGTCTGCTCGTAAAGGTGAGCGTTCCACCCATGCTCTCCTCAATTATCTGTCTGGACATGTAGAGTCCGACACCGGTTCCCTGACTTTCCTCTTTAGTGGTAAAATATGGTTCAAAAACCCTGGACGCAGCTTCTGGCGGAATGCCGCAACCGCTGTCCGTAATTTCGATGACGAGGCAACCCCCTTTGACCAGCGAGGATATCGCGACACGGCTTGTTTCATCGCCGTTTGCGCTCCGCTTGTCAAGTATGGCGTCTCTGGCGTTGGCAAGAAGATTCAGGATCACCTGTGAGAATTCATTTGGAAAGCCATTAATAATGCTATTCGTATCAATATCTTCAGCCATTGTAACTGTGATGCCGAGTGATTTGAATTGACCATCAATGAACCCCAGCGCTTCTTCTATTTTCTTCAGGACTTTGAAGTTTTCTTTATTTTTTTCCGGTTTGAAAAAATTCCTGAAGGAGTCAATTGTTTTGGACATATGGGTTATCAGTGCGGTAGCATCAGTCGCTGCCTTCTCCAGATACGCTTCGTCAAGTTTATTCATCTTGCGAGCTGCAAGCAGGTTTTGAAAAATGACGCTGACTGTTGAGAGCGGCTGACGCCACTGGTGGGCGATGGCGCCTATCATCTCTCCCATGGCCGCCATTTTGGTGCTTTGGGTAAGCAGACCTTCATTGGCTATACGACGATTTGTTTCTTCTTCGACTCTTTGCATGAGTGTTTCGTTCAGAATTTTCAACTCCGACTCCATTACCTTGTCTCTGGTAATATCCTGGGTTGTGCCATAGACTTTGACGACTTTCCCCTGAGTGTCAACAAGCGTTTTGCCGGTTCCGCGATGCCAGACTATCCGGCCATCGGGTAGCATAACCCTGCCGTCGTGCTGCCAGCCTGTTCCCTCTTCGAGAGCACGGCGAAAATACTGCTCCACTTTCGGCGCGTCATCAGGATGAAAAAACGGCATAACCTCTGAAATATGGAGAGATCCGGAGCCGGGCTCCAGACCAAGCAACTTGTACATCTGATCCGAATAGCCGAGCATGCCGGTCTCCGGATCAAAGTCCCAGTCTCCAATTTTTGCAACGGCCTGTGCTTCACGCAGTCGAAGATCGTTTTTCCGTAAAGCGGTTTCAGACCGTGTATGTTCTTCGCGTCGCCTGGCCTCGTTGGAAAGGAGCAGCGCCAGAAGAAGCGTAAAAAGCAAAATGGTCACTGAAGTTATAACCAGCCAGCTCATCCGCTCGCGAATGCCATGCCCTAATTCATGATTTGAGAAGCCGGTCACCATGACCAGCGGCAGTTCGCCGATTTTTTTGAAAACATAGATCCGGCGGATAGAATCCACCTTGCTGGTGTTTTCATATAAGCCTGATGGCCGTTTCTGCAACATCTCCCAGATTGGCGAATCAACCGGCTGCGACCAGCGGTCAGGAGATGGATCCGGTATGCGTGCTCGTAACTTTCTATCATCAGTACTGAGCAAGGAAGCGATATTGTGGGTTCCGGTCATCAGCCTGCCATAATAACGGGTAAAGGCTTCCGGGTTTACCGCCGCAAGCACGATGCCTCCGAAACTGCTATCAGGATTGCTGATACGATGAGTAATACGGAAGTGGTGTTTGCCTGTGACACGACCTGGCTCAACCGACGCGATAAACATCCGGTCAATGGAATTTGATCGATGGAAGGTAAAGTAATCCCGGTCTGATACACTGCGCCCGATTGCTTTCGGATCGTGCGCTATAACAATTCTGCCATCAGCCGCTATCAGGTAGATATTATCTATAACCGATCGGTCAAAGCCGAGATTATAGATAAATGTTTCAGTTTCGCGAAGAGAACGGGTTCTCTTGTAAAAGTTTCGCACAGCGTTCAGGCTTGTTTCAACCTGACCGGTGATCTGGATTGTATGCTCTACAAAGGCGTCATTCGCCAGCTCGGTAGCGCGGATCATCCGCTCTTTTTCGCTATCCCTTATGTTGAGATAACCGATGCCTAGCATGCTGGCAACGCCTACGATCAAAACCGTAACTGCACTCCAGAGCAGTAGCAGCTTATTACGAAAATAGTCTACAAAAACGGATAATCTTCCTGCATTTTGATCGATCTCGACCGACCTTTCTTTAAGACGGTTGGCCTCCATCCACATCACACATACAGTCATCAACGACATTAAGATGATGTAGCCGAACACCGTTATCCAACTGGTCGGGTTTGCGCCACGTAGTTCTGGCGGCGGCGGAGTAGAGAGTAACAGCACAGTAAAACGTACCGTCATCCAGGCAGTGAGTACAGAAAACAGGGCTGCCATAACTCTGGTAGGAATATCAAATCTCTGTTGCACTGCATTACGCCCAAACAGTAAAGCCGTAGGAAAATTAATGGCGGCAGCAGCCAGGGAAAACACCATACTTCGATAAATGCCATTCGGCTCAATCAGCCCCCAGTAGCAAAAAGCCGGCACCGTGAGCGCTACAATTACCCATCCCCACAAGTTCGGCGTACTGTGGCGTCTCTTGAAAAAGGCAGAAAAACCTGAATAAATGATTGGACCAGAAGAAAGCAGAGCAACATTTGTTCCGACAACAGTTGCCCATACCGGCAGAGTCGGGCCAATACCTGATACGAAGAAGCCGATAGAAAGCAGCAAAACAGAAAGAACCCAATTGCGGATTACAAGCGTACCAGGCTGGAAACGGACAAAAACCAGCAGCACAAGGCAGAGGCAGAGGCTCAGTCCGGCTGCAATGCTATAAAACGTCAGTGTGACAGGGATATCGAAAATGTTGGAGTCTCCTGGAATGTAAATATTCGGTTACCCCCCGTAGAAAGCTTACTTATCCACCTGAGAACCCTCGTTCCCACGCGCTGCTCTCATCGTTATACTATACTTTCGTCCTTCGCAGACCGTTTTTGGGTTAATTGTTCATGTCTACACTGGGATTTGTCTGTCGGAGAATGATCGGAATGGTGATGTTCATGGTGGAAAGCTACTCAATATTTCGCCATTGGTGGCTGTAAAGTGGGGATGCTTTTGACATCCCCACTTTACGCATTGTCCGGCGTGATTGTTTCTAAATATTCTGTACGTCTACCACGGCAATTGCTGCCATCTTGACGATATCATCAACACTATCACCACGTTGCAGAACATGTACCGGCTTGTTCATGCCCATAAGGATCGGGCCTATCGCTTCACCGCCACCCAGATGGCGCAGAAGTTTGTAACAGATGTTGCCGGAGTTCAGGTCAGGGAAGATCAGGATATTGGGGTTTGTTTTTAGTTTTGAGAAGGTGAAACCTTCGAGCAGGCTTGGCACTACAGCCGTATCAGCCTGCATTTCCCCTTCGACGATCAGTTCCGGCGCACGCTGCTTGACGATTTCAACCGCCTGTCTGACTTTTTTGGATTGGGGATGGTTAACTGAACCGAAGTTGGAAAAGGAGAGCATGGCAACCCGAGGCTCAATGTCGAGCATACGGACTTTCTCGGCTGAGAGGATAGCTGTCTCTGCAAGTTCCTCGGCGGTCGGATCGATGGTTACAGTGGTGTCAGCCAGGAAATAGACGTCGTTTTTAAACACCATCATGTAGAGGCCATGAACGCTGGAGAGTCCTTTTTGTTTGCCGATGACTTCCAGGGCGGGACGGATGGTCTCCGGGTAATGGGTATCGATGCCGCCGAGCAGAGCATCGGCGTCTCCCATATGAACCATCATGGCACCAAAGTGGGTGCGTGATTTGCGCCTCAGGATACGTTGTGATTCGGTAAGAGTCAGTCCTTTGCGCTGGCGAAGGCTGTAGAGCTTTTCGATGTATTTGTCTGTCAGTTCCGAGTCGGCGGGATCAATAATCGGCACATTGAGTTCGATATTAAGTTCAGCCATTTTCTGTTCAACTTTTTTCTTATCGCCGATCAGAATCGGGTTGGCTATCCCCTCCTCCACCAGAACCTGGGCGGCTCTAATGGTTTTCTCATTGTCCCCTTCCGGAAACGCTATCGATTTCGGATCACTTTTAGCTTTGTTTATGATCATGCGCATGATCTCTTTTGATTTGCCCTGTGTAGATTCAAGGTGTTCGATGTATTTGGCCATGTCTTCAATCGGCTGACGAGCCACACCGGTTTCCATGGCAGCACGGGCGATAGCTGGGGCGACGTGCAGGAGAACGCGAGGGTCGAACGGTTTGGGGATTATGTAGTCGCGACCAAAGGAGAATTTTACGTTGCCGTAGGCTTTACTGACTGAATCGGGTACCTCTTCGCGCGCCAGTTGCGCCAGGGCTTTAACGGCGGCTAGTTTCATCTCTTCGTTGATGCAGGTGGCACGGCAGTCCAGGGCACCACGGAAGATGAAAGGGAAGCCAAGGACGTTGTTGACCTGATTCGGGTAGTCGGAGCGACCGGTGGCGATCATGACGTCATCACGAACAGAACGGGCATCTTCCGGGGTTATTTCCGGGTCAGGGTTGGACATGGCAAAGATGATCGGGTTGGGAGCCATGCTGGCAACCATCTCTTTCGTGAAGGCACCTTTGACAGAGAGGCCGAAGAGAACATCGGCACCGTTGGCGGCTTCCTCCAGGGTGCGGAAGTGGGTTTCAGCGGCGAAGAGCTCCTTGTAAGGGTTCATCCCCTCAACTCTACCTTTGTAGATAACGCCTTTGGTGTCGCACATGATCATGTTGTTCGGCTGTACACCGAGTGAAATGGCGAGTTTGGCGCAGGAGTTGGCGGAGGCACCGGCACCGTTAACGACGATGCGGATGTCTTCTATTTTTTTGTTTACCAGGTGCAGGGCGTTGAGAAGAGCAGCGGAAGAGATGATGGCTGTACCGTGCTGGTCATCGTGGAAGACCGGGATTTTCATGGTTTTTTTGAGCGTTTCTTCGATGTAGAAGCACTCCGGTGCCTTGATGTCTTCAAGGTTGATACCGCCAAAGGTCGGCTCAAGCAGTTGGCACGCTTTTATGATTTCATCGGGATCTTCGGTGTCAAGTTCAATGTCAAAAACATCGATGTCGGCAAAGCGCTTGAAAAGAATTCCTTTCCCCTCCATGACCGGTTTACCGGCAAGGGCGCCAAGGTTACCGAGTCCTAATACGGCGGTACCGTTAGAGACGACGGCGACCAGGTTACCTTTGGCGGTGTATTTGTAGGCATCTTCAGGGTTTTTCTGGATTGCCAGACATGGCTCCGCAACGCCTGGCGAATAGGCCAGCGACAGATCCGCTGCGGTCTGGCAGGGCTTGGTGGATACAACTTCAATCTTCCCTTTACGCCCCATTGAGTGATATTCGAGTGCGCTAATTTTTTTACTCATAACTGTGTATTCTCCTCTGTCGTAGATATTGTTTTACGGTTTATATACTTTCAACAGCGCCTGAGCCATTTCGGCAGGACTGTCGGCGACACTGATACCGCACTCTCTTAAAATTGCAACTTTTTCTGTAGCCGTCCCCTTCCCGCCGGAGATAATTGCGCCGGCATGCCCCATACGCTTGCCTGGAGGAGCGGTGATTCCTGCGATGTAGGCCGCAACCGGTTTGGTCATGTAATCCTTGACAAAGCGGGCTGCCTCTTCCTCGGAGGTACCGCCAATCTCACCGATCATAACGACCGCATCGGTGTTGGGATCGGCCTGGAACAACCGGAGGACATCAAGATGGTTGGTGCCGTTGACCGGGTCGCCACCTATACCGACGCACGTTGATTGACCCATGCCAAGGCAGGTGAGCTGCCAGACCGCTTCATATGTCAAAGTTCCGGATCGGGATACAACACCGACACGACCCGGTTTGTGAATGTATCCCGGCATAATGCCTATCTTGCATCCTCCAGGGGTAATGATGCCGGGACAGTTTGGACCAATAAGGCGTGTTTTCTTACCCCGCATGAAATGTTTGACTTTAACCATGTCGAGAACCGGAATCCCTTCGGTGATGCAGCATACCAGATCGAGACCGGCATCGACCGCCTCCATAATAGAATCAGCAGCAAATGGTGGTGGAACATAGATAACTGACGCGGTAGCGCCGGTTTTTTCTACGGCCTCCTTGACCGTATCGAAGACCGGGAAGCCATCAATGACAGTGCCACCTTTGCCGGGGGTGACACCGCCGACCATCTGGGTGCCGTAGTCCCGGGCACCCTGTGCATGAAAGAGCCCGGTCGCACCGGTTATCCCTTGTGTAATTACCTTGGTGTTTTTATCTATCAAAATACTCATGTGAACGTTTCTCCTTTAGCAGGCTGCTACAGCCTGGACAATTTTTTGAGCTGCGTCAGCCATACCGTCTGCAGCGACTATATCGAGGCCACTTTCGGCCAGAATCTGTTTCCCCTGTTCGACATTGGTGCCCTCAAGGCGTACAACGAGCGGGACGTTGAGAGATACCTGACGGGCTGCAGCAACAACGCCGGTGGCGATGATGTCGCACTTCATAATGCCGCCGAAGATGTTAACGAGGATGCCTTTAACTTTCTTGTCGGAGAGAATTATCTTGAAGGCTTCGGTGACGCGTTCGATGGTGGCACCACCGCCAACGTCGAGAAAGTTGGCCGGATCACCGCTGTAATGCTTGATAATGTCCATAGTTGCCATGGCCAGACCGGCGCCATTGACAAGACAGCCGATGTTGCCGCCGAGAGAGATGTAGGATAGTTCAAATTGTGAAGCTTCGATCTCTTTCGGATCTTCTTCATCGTAGTCGCGCATGTCGGCAATTTTGGGATGGCGGAACATCGCGTTATCATCGAAACCGAATTTAGCATCAATAGCGAGCAGATTGCCTTCAGCGGTGACAACAAGCGGGTTTATTTCGAGCATTGAACAGTCGCAATCCATGAAGGTTCTGTAGAGACCGAGCAGTACGTCAGAAGCCTTACCGACCAGTTTGCCGGTGAGGCCGAGTTTGGAGGCGATGTTGCGGCATTGAAATGCAGTCAGACCGACCAGTGGGTCAACCGTTTCAATAAATATTTTTTCCGGAGTGCTGGCGGCAACCTCTTCGATGTCCATGCCCCCCTCGGTGGAGGCCATGACCGTCACCTTGGATGTGGCGCGATCAACAAGCAGGCTGACGTAGAGTTCGTTGGCAATGTTACACCCTTTTTCCACTAAAACGCGGGTAACAAGTTTCCCCTCTGCCCCGGTCTGGTGTGTGCGCAGAATCATGCCGAGAATCTCGCGTGATATGTTACGCACTTCATCCGGGGTATGGGCCAGCTTGACACCGCCACCTTTACCTCTGCCGCCGGCGTGTATCTGTGCCTTGATGACCCAGGGGCCGTCACCCAGGCGCTTCGCCCATTCGCGCGCACCGGCGCTGTTGTAGGCGACGTGGCCGTCAGGAACCGGGACGCCGAATTTTCGTAATATCGCTTTTGCCTGGTACTCGTGAATGTTCATGAAGCTCTCCTTGGTAAGTTTGAATTGTCGCTAAACTACACATTGTCACATCTGGATAAAATAGTTGATTTCAAAGAAAAGTCAAACGGAATATTTAATTATGGTAAATATATTTACCTTTGATAAATAGTTTACTGGCTCTATTTCACTTGAATGTTGATCGACTTCAGTTTTGTCTTCTCCTTTTTAGGAAGTGTTATTGTCAAAATTCCTTTCTCGCAGTTAGCTTCAACTTTTTCCTGATCTACAGACGTCGGCAAACTGAAACTCCTTTGGAACGTACCGAAGTACCTCTCTATACGGTGATAGTTTTCTTTTTTCACCTCGTCTTCATGCTTACGCTCACCTTTAAGAATCAGAGTGCTCTCCTCAATGCGCACCTCAATATCATTCTGGTCTACATCCGGGAGTTCAGCTTTTATGACAATAGAGTCGGCTGTTTCATATATGTCTACTGCTGGTTGCCAGAGCCCCTCTTTGATATCTTCGCTGGGTAGATCATGATTCCAGGAAAGATTTAGGAGTCTGTTCATCTGATCCTGCATTGTACGCAACTCTCGTAGCGGATTATATTTTACAAGTGCCATAATCATTTACTCCTTCTCTCAGCAATTTTTATCCGGTGTTATGAAGCAAAAAATGCTACCATAGCTCAGCGGCTCAAAAACGAGCTATAACTTAAAAACAGAAAAAACCCATGCTACTCTATTTAATTCTCTTGAAAATGCCGTAAAACCTGTTTTTAGAGCAAGGCCTTCTCGTCCCTTATTTTATGCGGCTTTGCTCGACTTCAGGAACGTCAGCACCCTTTCACCCATGTTTTCAGGCAGTGTATAGCGCCGGATCGAGACAACGGTAAAGCCGCTGGCCAGTAGACGATTATCATTCGCAGAAACTTCGCACTCCACCTGCCCACCTTTCATTGCAATCAATACTCCGCCTTCAGCAAGCAGTGGAGCAGCCAAAGCAACGAAACGATCCAGTCGAGCAAACGCACGTGAGGTAATAACAGTAAATGAATTGGGTGCTGTTTTATGAAGCTCTTCAATGCGTGAGTGAATCGCTTCTATTTTTTTTAAATCAAGAATCCGAATAATATGTCGCTGAAATTGTATTTTTTTTTCTACGGCATCAACGGAGACCATAGAAATTTCCGGCCTGACTATTTTTAGCGGAATGATCGGTAGCCCAGCTCCTGATCCAATATCAAGCAGACGATCATCTGTAGTAAGATGCGAAACAAGGTTGAGTGAATCAAAGAAGTGCTTTATTGCAACCTCTCTGTCTTTTATGATTGCAGTCAGATTAAACTTTCTGTTCCATTTTTTAAGTTCAGCGGCATAGCGCTCAAACGCCGCTATTTCGGGGGTTGTAAGTTTCAGCCCGATTAATTGCGACTTCTGCGCGACCATGTCTCCGATATCTGAATTCAATGTTTACGAGTGTCCTTCCATAACGAAGATTTCAGAGCAATTGACAAAACTGAAATGGCCGCAGGTGTAATTCCTGGTATTCTAGATGCTTGACCAAGTGTGCCTGGTCTGATTTTTGACAGTTTTTCATAAACTTCTGTAGTCAGGCTTTTTATCGATGCGTAATCAAGTTCTTCTGGAATGCGGGTAGATTCCAGTTTTTTTGACTGTTCTATCTGCTCTAGTTGGCGATCTATGTAACCCTTGTACTTGGTCTGAATTTCGACCTGATCACGAATCGCTTCTGATGTTTCACGTGAAACATGATCGAGTTCAGCCAAATCTGCGTAAGAGACCTCCGGGCGTTTGAGAAGATGTTGTAGTGTTGTTCCCCTCTGAATATCATTAAGACCAAGTCGAGCGAGGATATCAACCTGCTCGTCATTATGATTCAAGCGAGTAGTGGAAATGCGCTCCAACTCAACTGCAATTTTAAGCCGTTTTTCAGCAAATTGAATATAATCCTGCTCAGAAACAAGACCAAGCTGGTGACCTAGCTCACGCAGACGAAGATCTGCATTGTCTTCACGCAATAACAGACGGTATTCAGCCCGGGATGTAAACATACGATACGGCTCTTTAGTACCGAGTGTCACGAGATCATCGATCATTACACCGATGTATGCTTGACTCCGCAAGAGTACAAGAGGTTCACTACCCTTTACCCTGAGAGCAGCATTGATACCGGCGATGAGCCCCTGACCGGCGGCTTCTTCGTAACCGGAAGTACCGTTTATCTGACCGGCGTGAAATAGGTTTTTTACAATTTTTGTTTCAAGCGAACGGTGGAGTTGAATCGGATCGACATAATCATACTCAATTGCGTATGCCGGACGCATTATTTCAACACGTTCAAGTCCTTCAATTGATCGGTAGAAAGCGACCTGAATATCAATCGGCAACGATGTTGACATCCCGCTCGGATAGACTTCAATCGTATCAAGACCCTCAGGCTCTATAAAAGTCTGGTGACGATCCTTATCTGGAAAGCGCACTACCTTATCCTCTATTGAGGGACAGTAACGAGGACCAATGCCTTCAATAATCCCCGAATATAGCGGAGAACGATCAAGGCCGGACCGAATGATATCGTGCGAACGCTGATTCGTGTAGGCAATATGGCACGGTAACTGCGGCATGATAATTCGCGCCGTAGAAAATGAGAAAGGGCGCGGCGGGTCATCGCCAAACTGGGATTCCAGTTTGGAAAAATCGATCGATCTACCATCAAGACGCGCCGGAGTCCCTGTTTTTAAGCGACCAACCTGAAAACCATAATCACGCAACTGATCTGATAGACCGATAGAGGCCTGATCACCAGCGCGGCCACCAGGATAATTATTCAATCCGACATGAATAAGACCGCGCATGAATGTTCCAGTGGTGACAACTACCGTTTTTGAGAGATAGCTGATCCCGGATCTCAACTTGACACCATGAACCTCCGCATCATCCAGAAGTAAAGAGGTCACCTCACCCTGCTTAAGATCAAGATTATACTGCTGCTCAAGTACCCTTTTCATGCGAAGCCGATAAAGCTGCTTATCAGCCTGGGCGCGAGAAGCCCTCACAGCAGGTCCCTTTTTGACATTGAGAGTGCGAAACTGAATGCCGGTAGCATCAATATTCTTCGCCATCTCCCCGCCAAGAGCATCAATTTCCTTGACTAAGTGCCCTTTTGCCAGACCTCCAATTGAAGGGTTGCAGGACATGAGAGCAATTGCGTCTAAATTGATAGTCAGCAGCATTGTCCGACACCCCATACGAGCGGAGGCCAGTGCCGCTTCACAACCGGCATGGCCCGCACCAACAACAATTACATCGTATATGCGATCTGAGGTAGTCATTTGCCGATGCAAAACGAAGAAAAAATAAGATCAAGGACTTCATCCGTAGCGGTTTGACCGGTAACCGAAGCAACAGAATCAAGTGCAGCACGCAGGTCTAAAGCAAGCAGCTCCAGGTTACGCTCCTGAAGACCGGCTGAAAATTGCCGTATATAGAACTCGGCTGAAACTAAAGCATCCCTGTGCCTGGATCGGGATAACGCAATGAATTCACGGGAATCAACAGCCGAAGAGTGTAAAAACTGACTGCATACAGAATGTTTGAGTTGATCGATTCCGAACCCTGATAACGCCGATATGGTGACCGTTGTCAAAAAACAGCTCTCATCAGGAATGGTTAGAATCTGAGGAAGGTCAGACTTGTTAATCACAGCTATTATTTTTTGTCCAGAAACAGCATCCAGCAGCATCTGATCTTCCTGGCTAAATGTACTGGAGCCATCAAACAGCGCAATTATAAGATCCGCCTGAGTCACTTTTTGCAGTGTTCTATTGATACCCTCCTGCTCCACCAGATCTTCGGTATGACGAATACCCGCAGTGTCTTGAAACCTGATTGACAAACCTTCAATAGTCATTGATTCCTCGATTATATCCCGGGTTGTACCGGGAATATGAGTGACAATAGCGCGATTCTCATTGAGGAGACGATTAAGCAGGCTCGATTTACCGGCATTCGGCTTACCGACAATCAGCACGGAAATGCCGTCGCGAATTATTCGCCCCTCCTCAAAGGTGGTGAGAAGGGCAGACAACATACTATGAGCGGTATCAGTAGCAACAGTAATAGCAGCTACATCGGTCTGGCCAAGATCATCGTCAGGAAAGTCTATATACGCTTCAACAAGGGCAAGAGCCTGGAGCAGATGCATCCTCACATCACCAATACGCCTCGAAAGCGCACCATCCTGTTGACTCTGCGCCAAATGAAGAGCAGCTTCACTCTTTGAAGAAATGATATCCATTACCGCTTCAGCCTGTAACAAATCAATACGCCCGTTTAGAAACGCACGGCGCGTAAACTCGCCGGGATCGGCCAGTCGCACCCCACAAGCGAGGACTAAAGCCAAAACACGTTCAACAACCAGCCAGCCACCATGACAGTGTAACTCCAAAACATCTTCGCGAGTGTAAGAGCGGGGAGAGCGCATAAATACCGCCATTGCCTCGTCTACCTTTTCACCGGTCGCCACATCGCAGATAGTACCAAAATAAAAACGGTGGCTCACAAGGCCACCGTCTGATACAGAGTTGAAAACAGTATTTCTAACCAGGGACGCCTGATCTCCACTTACCCGAATTATGCCGATACCGCCATTTCCGGGGGGGGTGCTGACAGCCGCTATAGTGTCACGAATATACATACACAAAATACTCCCGGCTGAAATCAATCTTTTACCAGCTTGTTAATGTACATCTGCTGGCCAATAGTGAGTATGTTATTAACCAACCAGTAGAGTACCAGACCGGAAGGAAAACTAAGAAACATAAAGGTAAAAACGACCGGCAACGCCAACATTATCTTCTGCTGCATCGGTTCTAATTGTGTAGGAGTCATTTTCTGCTGGATAAACATCGTGACGCCCATAATAACCGGCGTAACATAATAGGGATCTTTATCTGCAAGGTCGGTAACCCACAAAAAGAAAGGAGCATGGCGAAGCTCTATAGAAAACATCAACGCCTTGTAAAGAGCAAAAAATACCGGTATCTGAACAATCATCGGCAGGCACCCCCCCATCGGGTTTACCTTATGCTCACGATACAGTTCCATAACAGACTTATTCATGGCATCTCTGTCATCTTTATATTTTTCGCGCAGCTTTACCATTTCAGGCTGTATTTTTTGCATACCTTTCATGGACTTGTAGCTCTTGTGAGTAAGCGGGAAAAAGAATATTTTAAGAATAATTGTTATGATTATGATAGAAACACCGTAGTTACCAGCATACCCGTAAAAATATTTCAGCGAGTAAAGCAGCGGCTTTGCTAGTACAGTAAACCAGCCCAAATCAAGTGACTGCTCAAGTGAATTACCCTGTGCCTTGAGTATATCGATATCTTTTGGACCTACAAACAAGCGGCTTGTAGTAGTAACTGACTGCCCTGGATTGATGGTAAACGGCTGAGATGAAGCGATAGATTCAAAAAAACCGGCGCTGTTTTTTTTCAGCTCAACAGAAGCAATACTATTGTTCTCTGCGAGAATTGCATTCAGAAAATACTTGTCTGCGAAACCAGACCACTGAATACTCTTCTCGTAGCGCTTGGAGGCAGGAGAAACATCACTAATTTTATTTGCTTGCAAGGTGTTATCAGAAAAGAGGTATGCTCCGGCGGTGTCATAGCGGTTGTCTATAACTTTCGGCTCGGCCGGATAGGTCAAAACATGTTGAATTGCTCCTGCCACGGGAGCAGCAGAATTGTTAAAAACCTGAGTTTCAAGTTTGATTCCGTACTCGCCGGACGAAAAAGTATATATTTTTCGAACCGTATACCCCTGACCGGAAATATAATTAAACGTAAGCTGACGCGCACCACCCTTTTCAATTGTCATACTGTTGGCATCAGCCATGAAATCGGTATTATCGGGGAGATTAAAACCGGAAGCTCGCGTTGAAAAAGAAAAAATATTCGGGTCTGAATCTTCTCCCAGAGTTACATTTTTCGATTCCGGTGAGTTATCCTCATGGTATTTTTTAAGCGTCAGGCTCTTGAGGCTTGCTCCACGAGAAGAAAATCGCGCTGTGTAAAGATCGGTTTCCACTGTGATGATTTTTTGCGTGACATTTGTGGGGAGAGATTGGCTACTATTTACCACAGGAGTCTGAAATACTGGCGGCTGCAGACCCGCTGCAACAGGACCGTTAGCCACTGAGGAAGCACTCAGTGGGGCAACAGGGGGAGCAACTACCTGCTTATTAGGTCCAAACAGCATGGAAAACAGATAAAAAACTGCAATTGAAAGACCTACTGCTATAAAAGCGCGCTTTTCCATCGAAACTCCCAGTGAGCTACTTATCTTAATCTGTTAAGGTACCGGGTCGTAACCGCCCGGATGAAACGGATGACACTTACATATTCTGCTAACAGAAAGATTCAGCCCCCTGACAACACCATACCGAATTAAAGACTCGCGGGAATACTCGGAACAGGAGGGATAAAAACGGCAGGTTTGAGGGAGAAGTGGTGAAACCGCCTTCTGATAAAACCTGATTACGAGGAGCAAACCGCTTTTGAACATGGGGACAAGCCTATTCTACTAAGAGCCTTCTGGAGTTCCAGCACAATATCAGGAAACGTCATAAGCGCCGATTCTCGACGGGCGATAATATTAAGATCAACTGCCGGCATCTCCAGGCGATTATGCCTGAAAAATTCACGCAGACGTCGTTTAATCCTGTTACGAACAACTGCACAGCCAATTTTTTTACTTGCAGTGATACCCAGTCGAGCTGTTTGCAAATTATTTTCACGCCACACGACAAGAAAACCACGAACTGCTGATTTGTGTTGTGCGGAAGCGAGTTGAAGAAATTCAGCTCGCCTTCGCAAACGTACACTTTTGGGAAATTTAGCAGTCAAAACGACAGTCACGTCAGAAAAAAATTACTTTACAGAAACTCTTACTGCCAGATTTTTACGCCCTTTTGCTCTTCTGCGCTTAATTACCAGACGACCGTTTTTTGTGGCCATCCTTACAAGGAAACCGTGGGTGCGCTTGCGGGAGATATTACTTGGCTGATAAGTTCTTTTCATATTTATTTACCTCTACATAATTATTTTTCAGCAAACGGCTTATTAAGCATACCTCCCCATGTATGTCAAGTTATATAATATCCAAACATAGCACTCTGCCAATTGATTTGCCTTGAAAAAGAGGGTTGGCTCTGCTATCCTCCTGCTCCTTCAATAAGCCTGACACTATCAAAAATATACTTTAACTTCCTGTTTTTGTTTATTTAAATAGTTATCAACAGATGTTGACAATATTGTTGAAAACTTTCATGGCAAACAGCACCATGCTACAATAATTATGCTTTCTCTTTTAATAGTTACATATCAGCATTCAATGTTGATAACCAATATACAATACAGAATTGTGGTTTTTACCGATGTTAGATGCGTGGCAACAGGCAACAGAAAATATAGAAAAAGTCCTGTCGGAAGCTGATTTCAGCAACTGGATAAGACCGGTTTGTTACAGCCACAATGATGGTTCTGCCGTTTTTTTGACTGTTCCCAACTCTTTTACAAAAGAGTGGCTGGAGGATCATTATCTCAAAGTTTTAACCGGAGCCCTTACGGCAACTTCAGGATGTGCTGTTTCTCTTAATTTTGTCATCCGGAGTGATGAGGAACACCAACCATACATCTCAGAAGATTTTGTTATAAAAAACGACCTCAACCCTGCAACTGCAAATAGTAGCCACCTTGAACAGGTATTCACACCACTTAATCACAAGTACACTTTTGATCTTTTTGTGAGCGGCACCGGCAATCAGTTTGCTCACGCTGCGGCAATGGCCGTTGCAAATAATCCCGCTGATACCTACAATCCTCTTTTCATTTATGGCGGTGTCGGACTTGGGAAAAGTCATCTACTTAACTCTATTGGCCACACTATTCGCGAAAATTCACCAGAACTGAATGTATGCTACTGTTCAGCCGAAAAGTTCATGCATGAAATGGTGAATCATATCCGCAATAAAAAAATGGATATTTTTAGAAATCGTTTCAGGAACGTAGATGTACTACTGGTAGATGATATCCAGTTCATCTCCGGTAAAATAGGAACACAAGAAGAATTTTTTCATACATTTAATGCATTGCATGACGCTCACAAGCAGATAGTTATTACATCCGATAAATTTCCTCGGGAAATTTCAGATCTGGAAGAGCGATTAAGATCACGCTTTGAATGGGGTCTTATTGCTGATATTCAGCCGCCTGATGTCGAAACTAAAATTGCTATACTGAAAAAAAAGTCGGAAGTAACAAGGGTCTTTTTCCCAGAAGACGTTTATTATTTTCTTGCTTCAAGTGATACCAGAAACATCCGTGAACTCGAAGGAATGCTCATACGGCTCGCTGCATTCAGCAGTCTGCAGAGTATTCCGGTTACACTTGAAATGGCTAAAGATAATCTTAAGGATATTCTGGGGGATAGGCACAAAGAAATAACCGTGGAGTTGATTCAAAAAACGGTTGCCGACTATTTTGATCTGAAGTTGATTGATCTGAAGTCTGAAAAACGGATAAAAAATATCGTACATGCGAGGCAGATAGCAATATGGTTTTGCAGAGAAATGACTAAATCATCCTATCCTGATATTGGACAAAAGTTCGGTGGCAAAGATCACTCAACTGTTATTCACTCATATAAAAAAATTGATAAATCGATCACTGATGAACCAAAAGTATCTAAAACTATTGATGAAATACGACGTATTCTTCTTAAGTAAGGAAAACCTGTTTATTCAGTGTGAATAACTGTTGATAATTTTTTACCATGTGTAAAAGTCGTTCGTTATTTAAATGATATACACAGGCGTACAGTAATATTTTTCATTTTAATTTAATATAGTTACAAGGTTTTACCATGTTTCCACAGAACCAACAATATACTACAAGGTTTTAAATCTTTTATATAAAAACAATATCTGGGGAATAACAGGGGGAATACATCATGGAATTCAAAATTGATAAAGAACAATTCCTTAAGTCGCTGCAAAAGATACAAGGCATAGTTGAAAAAAGAACTTCAATGCCTATCTTATCGAATGTTCTTCTTGAAGCGACTGAAACGTCTCTTATTGTCACTGCAACAGACCTGGAAGTGGGAATGAAAAGCAGTTATTCCGCTGAAATCATATCACCTGGAAAAATCACTGTTTCTGCAAAAAAATTATTCGAAATTGTAAAGGAACTTCCCAATCAAACTATTATGTTTTCTAAAAAAGATAACGATTGGGTTGAAATAAAGTGCGGAAAGGTTCAGTTCAACATAGTGGGTCTTTCATCTGATGAGTTTCCCTATTTTCCCGATGTAAAAGAAGAAAATCTTTTTGAAATTGAAACTTCGCTTTTGCGCGGAATGATTGAGAGAACCTCGTATGCCATCTGCGCAGATGAGCAAAAATATAACCTCAACGGAATTTTTATAAAAGTGGAGGTTCGCGAGGATGGTAGTAATGGACTGAAAATGGTTGCAACTGATGGTCATCGCCTTTCAATAGCATCAGGAAATCTCAATGGTACTGCCGGACCGGAACTTTTAAGAGGAGTTATTCTCCCCAAAAAAGGTGTTTTTGAAATGAAGAAGATAACAGATGAAGAGGGGGGTACGCTGCTCTTTGGTTTTATGGACAACAGCGCAGTTATAAAAAATGGGGACTCATACATGGTTATGCGTCTTGTTGATGGTGACTTCCCAGATTATAATCGTGTAATCCCGACATCAAATACGCAGATTGTGACGGTCAATAAAGAAGATTTCAGCCATTCAGTAAGACGTATGGCGATACTTTCAAGTGAAAAATTCAAGGGCATCATGCTGGAAATTACCTCGGGAAGCGTCAGAATTTCTTCCAGTAATCCGGAGTTAGGCGACGCTACGGAGGAGTTGGACGTCATCTATAACGGAGATCCGATTTCAGTACGATTTAATGCTCGCTACCTCCTGGATGTCCTTGCTATAGCTGAAACAGAGCGTGTCGAAATGAAATTCAAGGACGAATTATCACCTTCGATTATTATTCCTGAAAATACTGAAAGCTTTCTCGCAGTAATAATGCCGATGAGGCTATAAAACTACCGATGCGTCTCTGCTCTGCGGCGGTCGCCAATTTCAGGAACATCAGTTCCATTAGTATTGAACCGGGTCAACACTTCAATTTGCTCTATGGCCTAAATGGCCAGGGTAAAACAAATCTGTTGGAAGCAATATACCTGCTTGGAAGTCCACGTTCATTCAGAACGTCACGATTACCGGAACTGGTTAAACATGGAGAACGGCAGGCGCAGATTCTGGGCAGAGTTGAATCGGGTGGCATTGAGAATGTACTCCGACTGGTCGTTGAACCGGTCGGTCGTAAAATTGAGATAGATGGGAAAGCGGTTCACAAAGCATCAGAGTTGCATGGCAAGCTTAATGCGGTAATTTTTTCTCCTGATGATACAGGGATGGTTCGATCCGGCCCCGAGTCAAGGCGACGATACCTTGACCGGGCTGTTTATATGGGTGATATCGGTTATCTGCACTGTTGGCATTCGTATCAACGGATACTCAAACAGCGTAATCATCTGTTGAAAAATGCTGATAAAACCGGTCTGGATATATGGAGTGAAAAACTCGCGGAAGCGGGTGCCGAGGTAATTGAACGACGGCTCAGATTTATTGCAGTTCTTGACGGTAAATTACAAAAATATTATGCCACAATATCTGGTGGCGGCGAAACATCGCGACTCCGTTATCAACCAGAGGGGATCGTCTCATCTGAGCGGGAAGTTATTCGGGACGAACTGCTCGAGCTGTTTAAAAGACATCAACGCTCAGACGAACGCTACGGAACTACAACAGTCGGTCCGCATAGGGATGATCTGACGTTTACTCTCGATGAACTGCCTCTCAAGGCGTTTGGCTCGCAGGGGCAACAGAAAACTTTTGTTCTGGCACTCAAGATGGCGGAGATGGATAACCTGTGCGTTACCTTTGGCGAAGCGCCGTTGCTGCTGCTGGACGACATGAGTTCCGAGCTTGATGCCTGCAGAAATCATAATCTGATGGAGTTCCTGACCAGAAGAGAAATTCAGGTATTTATTACCACAACAGAACGATCTCCGGCTCTGCTGGCGACCGCTCCACACTGCGCCGTCTTTCGTGTAGAAGGCGGCAATCTGACTTTTGAAGGAAATTAACCGCATGAGTGAACAGGTAAATGTTTCAAACGGCTCCGAAGAGTATGGCGCTGATAATATCAAGGTTTTGGAAGGGCTATCCGCAGTGCGCAAGCGACCAGCCATGTACATCGGCTCAACTTCCGCTACCGGACTTCATCATCTTGTCTATGAAATTGTCGATAACTCCATTGACGAGGCGTTGGCCGGCTATTGCAACGAGGTCTCAGTTACCATTAATACCGATGGCTCAATAACCGTTGTCGACAATGGTCGTGGTATTCCGACAGACATCATGGCGAACGAGGGAAAATCGGCTGCCGAAGTCGTTCTCACAGTTCTGCATGCGGGTGGCAAGTTCGATAATGATTCATATAAGGTCTCAGGTGGTCTGCACGGGGTCGGAGTTTCTGTCGTCAATGCCCTCTCAAGATGGCTTGAACTGGAAATTCGCCGTGATGGCAAAGTTTTTCGTCAGTCCTACCGTCGCGGTGATGCCCAGGCACCGCTGGAGATGGTTGGTGAAACAAAAAAACGGGGAACCAAAATCACCTTTATGCCGGACGAAGAAATCTTTGAAACAACCGAATTTTCCTTCGATGTTCTTTCCCAGCGTATCCGTGAAATGGCCTTTCTTAACGCCGGTGTGCGTATCAAGATAAGCGACGAACGGGTTGATGGTAAATCTCACGAATTCCACTACGAAGGTGGGATAAACTCATTTGTTGAGTATCTGAACCGCAACAAAGCCGTGGTCAACCCTAAACCGATGTACTTCAAGGGTGAAAAGGGGGGGGTGGAGATGGAGGTCTCCATGCAGTACAACGACTCCTACGACGAAAAAATTTATGCCTTTGCCAACAACATCAACACCCATGAGGGAGGAACTCATCTGGCCGGTTTCAAGGCTGCCCTGACCCGCACCATGAACTCATATGCTACGGCCAATAACCTCCTTAAAAATGAGAAGGTTACGGTTTCCGGCGATGATCTGCGCGAAGGTTTGACCTGCGTAATTTCAGTCAAGATACCTCAGCCGCAGTTTGAGGGACAGACAAAAACCAAGCTGGGAAATTCAGAGGTCAAAGGGTATGTCGAATCGCTCCTCAACGAACGCCTGGCTATGTATCTGGAAGAAAATCCCAAAATTGCCAAAGATATCCTCAATAAGTCGATAGAAGCTGCTCGTGCTCGTGAGGCTGCCCGCAAAGCCCGTGATCTGACCCGCCGGAAGGGCGCTCTCGACATGGGTGGTCTGCCGGGTAAACTGGCCGACTGCCAGGAAAAGGATCCGGCTCTCTGCGAGCTCTATCTTGTCGAAGGTGACTCCGCCGGTGGCTCGGCAAAACAGGGGCGGGACAGGAAAAATATGGCCATCCTGCCACTTAAGGGAAAAATTCTCAACGTCGAGAAAGCACGCTTCGACAAGATGATCTCTTCGCAGGAGATTCGTACCCTGATTACCGCGCTCGGCACCGGTATCGGCAAGGATGACTTCAACATCGCCAAGCTGCGCTATCATCGTATCATTGTCATGACTGACGCCGACGTCGACGGTCAACACATACTGACGCTGCTGCTCACATTCTTTTACCGCAACATGCGCGAGTTAATCGAGAGGGGCCATCTCTACATAGCCCAACCGCCGCTCTATAAAGTGAAGCGTGGCAAGCGTGAACAGTACCTGCGCGACGAACACGCCATGCAGGAATTTCTCCTTGAAGAAGGATCCGAAGAACTGACGCTGCGCCTGGAAAAAGGCGATCGCACCTACAACGGCAAGCAGATTATTCCGGTTATCAAACAGTTCATTGAAAATCGCGCCATCTTTAACAAGGTTGTCAAAAAGGGCATTTCCCCTGAACTCCTCTCGATCGTAATTCGTAGTAACGTGCCGTCCGGTCTGGAAGAGATGTCGCAAATTCTGCCGTATCTGGAAGGGATGAAGTTGCTGGCGGAAGGGTCTGAATATGAGATAGAAGAACATCGAATCGCCTTCCGGATCGGCAATATCCGTTCGATTATTGACCATCAGACGCTCTCGGTACTCTCGACTCGTGAATATGAGCTTCTAGTGGACAACCATCGCCGCATTGTCGAGACAATGGCCGACAGTCGAGCTTTCGTCCAACAAGAGGGCGGGAAAGTACTTTTCGAGACCACCAATCACCAGGAACTGCTTGGCTTCTTCCTCGAAAATGCGAAAAAGGGTCTGGCAATCCAGCGCTACAAAGGCCTCGGCGAGATGAACCCGGAGCAGTTGTGGGAAACCACCATGAACCCGGAAAACCGGGTGCTGCTACAGGTAAAGATCGAGGATGTCGTCGAGTCGGACGAGATTTTTACCATCCTGATGGGCGATCAGGTCGAACCAAGGCGTGATTTTATAGAAAAAAATGCGCTGAACGTCGTGAATTTGGATATTTAAATTACAATAACTTTCTCAATCGGTCAGGTGAGAACAGCAGATACGAGGTACCAATGCAGATCCCAACAGAAATTCCAAACAACAAGATATCGGTTAATATTGAAGATGAGATGAAACGCTCGTACATGGATTACGCCATGTCGGTCATCATCGGTCGCGCGCTGCCTGACGTGCGCGACGGTCTGAAACCGGTGCACCGCCGTTGCCTGTACGCCATGTACGATATGAGCAACGACTACAACAAACCGTACAAGAAATCGGCTCGTGTGGTTGGTGATGTTATCGGTAAGTACCACCCGCACGGCGATACCGCTGCGTACGACACCATCGTGCGTATGGCTCAGGACTTTTCACTCCGCTACATGCTTGTGGATGGCCAGGGTAACTTTGGTTCGGTTGACGGCGACAGGCCGGCTGCGATGCGTTACACCGAGATCCGCCTGCGTCAGCTTTCCCATGAACTGCTGGCCGATCTGGACAAAGAGACCGTCAACATGGTGCCAAACTACAACGAGGAGATGTTGGAGCCTACGGTGCTACCGTCCAAGTTCCCGAACCTGCTGATTAACGGCTCTACCGGAATTGCAGTCGGCATGGCCACCAACATACCGCCCCACAACATCAGCGAAATAATCGGCGGTATCATTGCGGTGATACAGAATCCGGAAATCGGTTTTGAGGAGCTCCTAGAAATGATTCCGGGGCCGGATTTTCCGACAGGCGCCACCATCTACGGTCGCCAGGGGATAAGGGATGCCTACAGTACCGGGCGAGGTATCATCCAGATTCGTGCCAAGGCTCATGTTGAAGCATCAAAGCGTTCAGAGCGCCAGGCGATTATCGTCACCGAGATTCCGTATCAGGTCAATAAAGCAAAACTGATCGAAAAAATTGCCGAACTGGTTAAGGAGAAGAAGGTCGAAGGGATTACCGAGATCCGCGACGAATCTGACCGTCAGGGAATGCGCATCGTTATCGAGGTCAAACGGGACGAAAATGCCGAAGTGCTGCTTAACCAGCTCTTCAAGCAGTCACAACTGCAAGTCTCCTTTGGCATCATAATGCTTGCAATCGTCCATAACCGTCCCCGTGTGCTGACGCTACGCGAGATGATGGACTGTTTCGTCGAGCATCGCTGCGAAGTAGTTACCCGCCGTACTAACTTCGAGCTGAAGAAGGCGCTGGCTCGGGCTCATATCCTCGAAGGACTCAAGATTGCACTTGACTGGCTCGATGCAGTAATTGAGTTGATCCGTGAGTCAAAAACACCGCCTGAAGCAAAAATCGGCCTGATGGAGGGGAAGTTTGCAGATCCTGAATTCCTGGCGCGCCTCAATCTGCCACGCCCGGTCGGTTTTGAAGATGCCGTGCAGCTCTCCGATATTCAGGCTCAGGCTATTCTGGAGATGCGTCTGCAGCGTCTGACCGGACTTGAACGCGACAAGATCATCGCCGAATACGATGAAATTATGAAACTGATCGCCCGTCTGCGCGAAATTCTGTCGTCAGATACCGAAATTCTCAAGATTATCGTCGCTGAATTGACTGAAATTCGCGAACGTTTCGGCGATAAGCGCCGCTCCGAGATCGCCGACAAGAGCGCCGATATATCGCGTGAGGACACCATTGAAGATGAAGAGATGGTTGTTACGATTTCGCATACCGGTTACATAAAGCGGAGTGCCGTAGACCTCTACCGCTCGCAACGCCGTGGCGGCAAAGGGAAGACCGGCATGAAGACCAAAGAGGAGGATTTCGTCGAGCAGCTCTTCATCGCCTCTACCAAAGATTACCTGCTCTGTTTCACCGATGCTGGTCGGATGTATTGGCTGAAAGTCTACGAAATTCCTGAAGGGAGTCGTACTACCAAAGGGAAAGCGGTTGTTAATCTGGTCAACGTCTCAAACGGAGAAAAGATCACCACGATTCTGCCGGTCAAGGAGTTCAGCGAGAATACCTTCCTCTTTATGGCAACCCAGAGTGGCGTCGTTAAGAAGACCTCACTCGTCGATTACTCTAATGTTCGCCTCGGCGGCATCATCGCCGTTAATCTTGATGATGGCGACAAGTTGATTTCAGTTGCTCTGACTGACGGCACCAAGGATATTTTCCTCGCTTCAAGAAACGGTAAGGCTATTCGCTTCAACGAAGAGGATGTTCGTCCGACCGGACGTGCCACCCGCGGGGTGCGAGGTATGAATCTGGCCGAGGATGATCGGGTGATCGGCATGGAGATCGTTGACAACACCGCCGTCGGTTCGACGATCTTCACCGTCTGCGAAAACGGCTTCGGCAAGCGCACCGACCTGGACGAATATCGTGATCAGTCGCGCGGCGGTAAAGGTATCATCACCATCAAAACAACAGAGCGTAACGGCTCCGTAGTCAACGTCATGCAGGTGGCAGATGATCACGATCTGATGGTGATCACCGACCAGGGCAAAATCCTGCGTGTGCCGGTTTCCGGCTTCTCCGTCATCGGTCGCAACACTCAGGGTGTCACCCTGATGAATACCGAAGAAAATGAGAAGGTGGTTGCTGTTGCCCGCCTGGCTGAGAAGGATGAGGACGAATCGGATGATAGCCTGGAAGAAGGGGCTGAGGAGACAGAAGCGCAGATTTAGTGCAATTCTTACTTCCACAAGGAGAAAAAATTAAAGGACAAAAAAGGGATACTCGCAGTTAAGCGAGTATCCCTTTGAATTTAGTTATCAGCAGCGAAATTACGCTTTAGTGCTTGTTGCCGTTTGGACTTTACTCATAAGTTCCTGAGCTCTAAGTACCGAATCAGAAGGCGTTTGGTAGATTACCTTGTTGCTGCTATCCATATATTTTGTAATAATATTACCTTTGGCATCATATGAGTCCGAAATATGATCCATTCGCCGGACAGGACTCTTTTCAGGGACGCCAAGCGGAGCTTCAGCAGTTTCCGGCATATCCTCTGTTGAAGTCGCTTTATCCTTTAACTGGACTGGTGATTTAAAAACGGATTGCTTGAACTCAGGCGCTACATCTGCTATCGAATTCACCACCATGACAAACTCCCCCAATATTCGTGTTGTTTAACCGCTATGCGGATTAGTGACATTCCTGATATTTCTTATGTATTACAACATCTAAGGTTCTTCCAAAAACTCCCTGTGGACTCCCTATCGGCATTAGAGAATCGAACTTTAGGATTTTTTACCACTCCACAGGCTTCCTGACACTCTTCGCAATACTTCCTGTACGTACTAGGTCATCCTGAACATGCCTTATCTCCCGCTACTATGCTTGTTTGTCAACAAAATTGGAGACAGCAATGCAAATAATATGTTATTGAACAAAACTGTCTATGTAAAACCAACTGGTAGTCGCCCTGATAAGCTGAAAAATATTTTATGGAGAATCATAATGTCTCAATCTGAAGTGAACCCCCCTGATCCAAAGGCATCATCCCTTGAGGCGGGGTCTGAGGAAGAAATCAATCTTCTTGAGCTTCTCCTTGTCCTTGCCAGAAACTGGAGAATGATTGTTGGTGTTCCAATTGTAGTTGCGATTATTACGGCCATATATTCATTGACTCTACCAAATATTTATACTGCCAAGGCTATGATTCTGTCGAATGACGAGGGTGGCGGCATGATGAGTACTATGCTGGCTCAGATGGGAGGTCTCGCTTCGCTTGCCGGAGGAGGTCTTGGTGGGGCAACTAAAGCTGACTTGTATATCGCTATAATGAAAAGTGAAACGGTCAAAGACTCGCTCATTGACCGCTTTAAGTTGATGGAGCTGTATAAAGCCAAACTGCGTACATCAGTCTATAACGCATTGGACGGCAACTCGGCGATCACTCCTGGAAAAAAAGACGGGATTATCACCATTGCGGTGTCCGATAAAGATCCAAAGCTGGCCGCAGACATAGCCAACGCCTACGTTGAGGAACTGGGTAAGCGGGCAATTAAGTTGGGCATGACGGGTGCCGGTATGAACCGGGTCTTTCTGGAAGAGCGTCTCGCCAAAGCCAAGGTTGATCTGTCTGCTGCTGAAAATACGCTGAAATCTTTTCAAACGAAAAATAAGGCGATGGCTGTTACTGATCAGGCAAGGACGACTCTGGAAGGCGTAGCACGTCTGCGGGCTGAGTTGGTTGCTCAGGAGGTACAGTTGGCTGTATTGAAGCGGCAGTTTACCGAGGAGAGTCAGGATGTCAAAAGAGCCAACGCCACAATAGCCAATCTCCGCGGCCAGATAGCCAGGATGGAGGGTGCTGGTTCAGATGGTTCCATGCCGGGTGTAGGTGCCATGCCGCAACTGGGTCAGGAATATATGCGCTTGATGCGTGAGTTCAAAATTCAGGAATCTCTGGTGGAGCTGCTGACCAAACAGTATGAAATGACCAAACTTAATGAAGCCAAAGACGTTGTGCCTTTTCAGGTGTTTCAGTCGGCCAGGGTGCCGGAGTTGAAAAGCAAGCCGAAGAGGAGCCTGATGGTGATATTGGCGACTGTTACCAGCGGTTTTCTGATGGTGTTTTTGGCCTTTATTCGTGAATATGCTTCAAAGATGAACGATGAGGATCGTAAGCGATGGCAGGAATTGCGAAGCGTCCTGCCGTTTTTCAGGCGAAGTCGTTATTAAAATATCAAGTTCCGGCCTGGCCGGGTTAGGAGTAACCTTATATGCGGATAAAAAAAGCACTTATCACCGGAATCACTGGTCAGGACGGTTCATACCTTGCGGAATTGCTGCTGGAAAAAGGATATGAAGTACATGGAATCAAGCGCCGCGCATCATCGTTGAACACCCAGCGGGTTGACCACATATACCAGGATCCCCATATAAAAGACGCTCACTTCAGGCTTCATTACGGAGACCTGACCGACTCGTCAAATTTAACCCGCATCATCCAGGAAATTCAGCCTGATGAAGTTTACAACCTGGGCGCCCAGTCTCATGTCGCCGTCAGCTTCGAATCTCCGGAATATACCTGTGACGTCGATGCTACCGGCACACTCCGTATCCTTGAGGCGATACGCTTGCTGGGTCTGGAAAAAAAGACCCGTATCTATCAGGCATCGACATCCGAACTGTTCGGACTTGTTCAGGAAACCCCTCAGAAAGAGACAACTCCCTTCTATCCGCGCTCTCCCTACGCAGTTGCCAAAATGTATGCCTACTGGATTACGGTCAACTATCGTGAAGCGTACGGCATGTACGCCTGCAATGGCATCCTCTTCAACCACGAATCGCCCCGTCGTGGAGAAACCTTCGTAACTCGCAAGATAACCCGCGGCCTTGCCAATATTTCCCAGGGTCTGGAACAGTGTCTCTATATGGGGAACATCGATTCCCTGCGCGATTGGGGGCATGCCAGAGATTACGTCAAGATGCAGTGGCTGATGCTGCAGCAGGATCACCCCGAAGATTTCGTCATCGCTACCGGTGTGCAATATACAGTACGCCAGTTTGTTATCTGGGCGGCCGCAGAGTTAGGCATAGCGCTACAGTTTGAAGGTCAGGGAGTAGACGAGATTGCCACTGTTGCCGAAGTGGTCGGCAACAAAGCCCCTGCGGTAAAAAGAGGAGACGTGATCGTTCGCATCGACCCACGCTACTTCCGTCCCACAGAAGTAGAAACCCTTTTGGGTGACCCCTCAAAGGCAAAAGAAAAGCTCGGCTGGGTTCCGGAGATAACGGTGCAGGAGATGTGCGCTGAAATGATCGCGCACGACCTTGAAGAGGCTCAGCGTCATGCACTGCTGAAATCTCACGGCTTCAGCGTTGCGGTCTGCACGGAGCACTGATTTTATAGAGCCGCTCATTTTGCACTTGGAGAGTTTATCGGATGGCATTACGCGTTTATAACACCCTGACTGGTGAAAAAGAGATTTTCGTTCCGCTGACTCCCGGCAAGGTAGGGATGTATGTCTGCGGGGTAACCGTTTATGATTATTGTCATATTGGCCATGCCCGTGCCGGCGTGGCGTTCGATATCATTTTTCGCTACCTGAAATATTCCGGTTATGATGTTACCTACGTCCGTAACTATACCGATATCGATGACAAAATTATCAATCGTGCTAACCAGGAAGGAACCGACTACCGTACAATCGCCGACCGCTATATCAAGGCGTTTGATGACGATATGGGTCGTCTTGGTCTGGCCAGTCCTACTATAGAACCAAAAGCCACCGATCATATCTGCGGGATCATCAGCATTGTCGAAACTTTAATTGCCAAGGGGCACGCCTATACCTCAGATGGCGACGTCTATTATGCAGTTGAGACCTTTCCCGACTATCTGAAACTTTCCGGACGCAACCTTGAAGAGATGCAGGCTGGGGCCAGGGTGGAAGTGGGAGACAAAAAACGGCATCCGATGGATTTTGCTCTTTGGAAGGCTTCAAAACCGGGAGAACCGTGGTGGCCGTCGCCCTGGGGCAATGGACGCCCCGGCTGGCATATCGAATGTTCAGCCATGAGTATGGAATTTCTTGGTAAAACCTTTGATATTCATGGTGGTGGCAAAGATCTGGTATTTCCCCACCACGAAAATGAAATCGCCCAGTCGGAAGCTGCCAACGGTTGCCGGTTTGTTCGTTACTGGCTGCATAATGGCTTCATAAATATCAACGCGGAGAAGATGAGCAAATCTCTGGGCAACTTTTTTACCATCCGTGAGGTGTTGAAAAAATATGATCCGGAAACGCTCCGTTTTTTCCTCCTTTCGGCACACTACCGGTCTCCGATTGATTTTTCCGACCAGAATCTGGATGATGCTCAATCGGGGCTGGAACGGATATACGGCTGTCTTGCGGCGCTTGACGAAATACTGAATGGACTCTCTCTTTCGCCTGAAGTTGTCGAGTTGGAAAACTTGACACCGGTCGGGTTGGAGCTCCAGGAAAAGGTAAACCAGTTCTTTCCCCGTTTTGTCGAAGCGATGGACGATGACTTTAATGCCGCCCAGGCGCTGGGAGTCATGTTTGAAACCGTGCGTGCCACCAACCGTTTTTTGGCGGAAATGAAGGAGTTGACGCCTCCTCTGCTGTCGCTGATTGCGCAAGTTCGCCATCTATTTGTTGAAGTAGGAACAGTGCTGGGGCTGTTCACCACTCGTCCCGCAGCCTGGCTGGAAGGGATCAAGAGTGCCAAGGCTGACAAGATTGACATAACTGCGGATGAGATCGAGCTTTTGATCGCCGAGCGAGCCGAGGCGCGTGGCGCTAAAAATTTTAAACGTGGCGATGAAATACGTGATTTACTGTCGGAAAAGGGTATCCTGTTGCTGGATTCTGCGCAGGGTACCACTTGGAATGTGAAGTGACCCTATAGCATTCAACGGAGTATGCGTGAATCAGAAATATTGCTGGAACAGGGACGAAATTGGGCAGGCAGATTGTCCGATGGTCGGCAGGGGTGATGAGGAACTGCTCGTTTCAAAACAGCAGCGCCGCTTGGAAATGTGCGGTGAATGTTGCATATTTGTTAATGACCTGAAACAGTTATATGAAGAACATAACCCTCTTGCACCCCTTCTCACCGATCTGCTGAGTGAAAACCGCCGTCAGAAAACCGAAATTCAATCACTGGTCAGTTTTCTCGATAATAAAATTCTGGAGATGCGTTTCCTGCATGAGCTTGGGTCCGTATTGCAAAGCTCCGTCGATCTGGATGAAGTACTTTCAGTTGCTCTGACCGCAATTACCGCCGGCAAAGGCTTCGGTATGAACCGGGCCTTCCTGCTGCTCTATGATCGCGAAGCGGGTATTCTCAGGGGGCACCTCGGAATAGGCCCCGCTAATTGGGATGAAGCAGGCCACGTTTGGGGTGAAATTGTTCAGAGTGACTTGAATCTCCAGGCCATGTCACAAAATTTCCGGCAGAATAAACTGTCGTCTGAACGGGCAAAATTTCACGATCTCCTTGAAAAGTTAAGCATCCCCATCGCCAATGAAGATCACATTCTCATCAAAGCACTGGATGGAAGGCATCCGATCATGGTGCGGGGAGCTTTTCAGCATCCGGATGTCCCGCCGGAACTGGCGCGTCTGCTGGGGGTTGACACCTTCCTGCTGCTGCCGCTCATTTCGCGCAATCGCCGTATCGGTATGATCATCGCTGATAACTGCATAACCAATCGTACAATCACCGAAGAAGATATGCATTCGATCGAAACATTCGCTTTTCCGGTCGCATTTGCCATTGAACGAGCGTCCCTGTACGACAAGCTGCAAGTGGAGCTTAATCGCGTAACCGAAGCTGGAAAAAAACTGAAGGAGCAGCAGGAGCTGATCGTCAGAATGGAAAATATGGCGCTGGTCGGGCGGATAACTTCCAGCATTGCTCATTCGGTGCGTAATCCGCTGATGATCATCGGTGGTTTTGCCCGATCCATGCTCAAAAACAGCCCGGCCTCAGACCCGAAACGTACCTTCATCGAATCAATAGTTACCGAAACTCAACAACTGGAGGGTGTTCTGGATGAGATTCTCAACTATTCCGATTCGCTCTACCCCACGCGAGACTTCTGGGATGTGAACCATTTGATTGAAGCTACGTTGCGTGATACCGCTGATGCGTTGATGTCACTAGGCTATGCGACCGGATACTCACCAGGCCATGACCTGCCAACGGTATACATTGACTTTAAACAGCTCTCCTATTGTCTCCGTACCCTTCTGCAAAATGATATCAATAGCATTGGCGGCGACCTTTCTATTGCCATAAGCTCTCAAAGTGGAGAAGGCTCTGTTATCATCCGAGTTCAGGATCGCAGCAGGCACATTTCACAGGCTGAAATGGATCACTTTCTGATACCGTTTTCAGAAACACGTGATCTTGGGGTCGGTCTGGGGCTGGCGCTCTGCAAGACCATGCTTGATAAACAGGGTATTCCATTTACAGCAGTGGCAGATGAGCACAACGGAATTTATTACAGCATTACACTTCCCACACGCAAGGAGGAACAGTCATGAGCAGGTTACTGGTAGTAGACGATGAAGCGAACATCCGACTTCTGTACGCCGAAGAGTTGAAGGATGAAGGGTATGAAGTAGTAACGGCGGCCAGCAGTGCCGAAGCGGTAGAAAAGCTGCAAAACAGCACGTTTGATCTGGCGGTACTCGATATCAAGCTGAAAAACGAAAGTGGTATCGATCTGCTACAGAAACTGGTCAAGGAGCGTCACGATATGCCGGTAATCCTCTGTTCGGCCTTCTCCTGTTATAAGGATGATTTTTCGGCCTGGCTGGCGGACGGCTATGTGGTCAAATCGGGTGATCTGGCGGAACTGAAACAGGAAATTGCCAGAGTCCTCGCGAGGAAGGCGCAGAAAGCAAAAGGGGAGCGCGTATGAAAGCAGTCATAATGGCGGGTGGTTTCGGCACCCGCATCCAACCGCTAACCGGCAGCATGCCCAAACCGATGATACCGCTCTTTAATCGCCCGATAATGCTTCATATTGTTGAGCTGCTTAAGAAGTACGATATTACGGAACTGGTTATGCTGCTCTATCACCAGCCGTTTTATATCAAAAACTTCTTTCGTGACGGCTCCGATTTCGGTGTCAAGATAACCTACGTAACGCCGATTGCCGATATGGGGACAGCCGGCGCTGTTAAAGCGGCTGAGAAGTATCTGAATGAGCGTTTTCTGGTTATCAGCGGTGACCTTCTGACCGATTTCAACCTTAAAAAAATCATCGATTTTCATGATGACCACAAGGCCAGAGCTACGATCACGCTGACATCGGTAAAAGATCCGCTTCAGTTTGGAGTTGTCATTACGGACAAGGAGAAGCGTATTACCCAGTTTCTGGAAAAGCCCGGGTGGGGTGAAGTCATCTCCGATACCATTAATACCGGGATTTATGTGTTGGAACCGGAGATATTCAAATATATTCCCGAGGGGGAAAATTTCGATTTTTCGCAGGATCTGTTTCCGATTATGCTGAAGAAGAAAGATGCGCTCTTTGGCGTCACTGCCAAAGGGTATTGGCGTGATATCGGCAACACCGACTCCTACCGGGAAGCTTACCACGATATTTTCAAGGGGAAAGTAAACCTGAAAATAGATGAGCCGAAACAGGATTTCGTCGGCAAAGATCTGCGCATCGGAGCCGATGTCAAGTTGGAACATTCGTCAGGGCTTGAAGGTACGGTCGTGATCGGCGACAACAGCCAGATTTTGGGAGACGTCAGCATAAAGGATTCGGTGATAGGGCGCAACTGTACGATTGAAACGGGTGTCAAACTAAATCGCTGCGTTATCTGGGATAACTCATATATCAAGAAGGGTGCCCGGATTACTGACGGTGTTATCTGTGCCAAAGTACGTATCGGACAGGGGGTAACCCTTGAAGACGGGGTCATCGTTGGTGATGAAACTACGGTCGGCGATGAGGCCATTATCAAATCAGATGTAAAAATATGGCCAAAGAAAACAATTGAGGCTGGAGCAACGGTTACCTCGAACATGATTTGGGGGGATAAATGGAAGAAAGCGCTTTTTGAGGGGGCGATAATCAAGGGGCTCTCCAACATGGAGCTTACTCCGGAATTTTGTGCCAAGATGGGGTGCGCCTACGGCACCTCGCTCCCCAAAGGGAGCTTCGTGCTTGGTGGCCGCGATTCCAATCCGTCATCCCGCATGCTCAAGCGCTGTTTCATGGGTGGAGTACTCTCCGCCGGAGTCAATGTGCGCGATATGAAGATGACATCACTGCCGCTGGTTCGTTATAAATTAAAGACTTTCGGCGAGGTCGGCGGCGTACATTTCCGCCAGGCGCAGGATGATCCTGCCATGCTGGAGATCGTGTTTCTTGATGGTGACGGCCTCGATTTCTCCAGCGGCATGGGAAAGAATGTTGAACGCACATTTTTCAAGGAAAATTTCAGGCGGGCGCACCATACCGAACCGGGGGTTATCACCGACATCAACAATGTCGGTGATTTTTATCGAGAAGGTTTCTTGCGCGCGCTCGATCGTGAACTTCTAAAAAAATCAGCGTTTACGGTGGTTGTGGACTTCAGTTTCTCTCCTGCCAGCCAGACGCTGCCGCAGATGTTAAATGAGCTCGGCTTCTCCGTGATCGCTCTTAATGCATATGTTGATGAAGGGAAAGGAGTTCAGGCCAAGGAAAAAGAGCTCGCCCTGAATCAGCTTTCGGCGATAGTTTCATCACTGGGAGCTCAGGCAGGTTTCTGGCTTGACCCCTCGGCAGAGGCGATTACGCTCGTTGATGAAAAAGGAACGATCTGCAGCGGTGTCGAGTTGCTTGCCCTGACCGTTTCAATGCTGATGAAGGCCGGGCAGAAGGGTGCTGTTGCCGTACCGGTGCAAACCCCTTCTACAATAGAGCAACTGGTGGAGCAGAAGGGGTGCCAGGTGATCCGCACCAAGAGTTCCGACCGTGCCATGCAGGAGGTCGCTTCCTCTTCTGAAATCATCCTGACCGGCACTACCGATGGCCGTTTTGCTTTTCCCCGCTTTCAGGCGGCCTTTGACGGCATGTTCGCCATCGCAAAACTGATGGAGCTGAGTGCTTTCAGCGGAGTATCGCTGTCACAGGCTCTCTCGGAAATTCCGCGCAGCGCGTATCTGCAGACCACTCTTCCCTGCCCCTGGGAAATGAAGGGTGGCATCATGCGTAAAATGAGTGAGGATAGCCTGGATAAGGAAGCCACGTTTATAGATGGCATCAAGGTCCATTTTGGCGCCGATTGGGTGCTGATACTCCCGGATCAATATCTGCCTGTGGTGCATATTGTTGCAGAAGCGCGGGATCAGAAATCGACTCAGAAGCTTCTGAGCGAGTATGAGAAAAAAGTTGTCTCATGGAAAAAGGATATGGTGTAACGGGTGCCGGCTAAAGAAGCCAAAGCCCGCATCAAGATAAACAAGCTCCTCGAAGAAGCAGGTTGGCGTTTTTTAGATTCAGCAGAGGGAAAAGCCAATATTTCTCTGGAGCACAGAACGAAGAAGGGTAAAGTTTCCAGCGACGCGTTGGGGAATGATCTTGAAAATGCGCCGGATGGCTTCATTGACTATCTGCTGTTGAATGAACAGAATCGTCCGGTTGCACTGGTTGAAGCTAAACGTGAAAATATAGACCCTTTAACAGCCAAGGATCAGACTCGCGAATATGCACGTGGCCAGAATATCCGTCATCTCTTCCTCTCCAACGGCAACGTCCATTACTACTGGGATCTTGAATCGGGAAACCCGACAGTTATTTCTCGTTTTCTTTCATTGGCACATATTGGAGATGCTGGGAGGTGGCAGCCTGCTCCCGAGAAAATGAAGTCTGTCGAGATTGTCGACGATTATATAGCTCTCTCCCAAGAGTCACAGTGGCGGAATTATTCAGTTGAACAACAGGCCGACGCGCTTGTCAACAAGGGTGTCCGTCGTTTGCGACCATACCAGATTGAGGCGACTCAAGTGCTGCAAAAGGAATACGTCGCCGGGAAAAGGCGCTTCCTCTTCGAGATGGCCACCGGCACCGGAAAGACTCTCCTCAGCGCTGCCATCATCAAAATGTTCATCCGTTCCGGCAATGCTGATCGGGTATTGTTCCTGGCAGATCGTCTTGAACTGGAGAACCAGGCATTCAAAAACTTCAGAAACTATCTGGCAAAAGATGCCATAACATCTGTTATCTACAAACAGAACAGGGACAACTGGCATGACGCGCAAATAGTAATCACTACTATTCAGAGCTTTTCAACGGACAACCGCTACCTGAAACTCTTCTCCCCCAGTGATTTTCAACTCATTATTTCCGACGAGGCGCACCGCACCATTGGCGGTAATAACCGGGTCATTTTTGAATATTTCCTCGGTGCCAAACTTGGACTAACCGCCACTCCTAAAGATTATCTGAAAGGGGTGGATGTTAATGACATGCAGACCAAAGACCCTCGACAGCTTGAGCGGCGGCTCCTGCTTGACAGCTATAAAACCTTTGGATGCGACAATGGTGTGCCAACGTACCGATTCAGCCTGGAGGATGCCGTAAAGAGTACACCCCCATATCTTTGTATGCCGTTTTTATTGGACGCACGGACAGAGGTGACAACAGAACTTCTCAGCAAGGAGGGGTGGAGCGTCAAGTTTGTCAATGACGATGGTGAGGAAGAGGAAGATACCTATTTCAAAAAGGACTTCATGCGGAAGTTCTTTTCACCGGAGACCAACCTTTCCTTTGTGCGCTGCTTCTTTGATAACGCCAAACGTGATCCAATTTCGGGGGAGATCGGCAAGACCATTTTTTTCTGCGTCTCCCGTGCCCACTGCACCGAACTCACCACACTGCTGAACGTCGAAGCCACACGGCTTTTCCCTGACAAATATGGCTCAGGTTCAGATTTTGCCGTCCAGATTACCTCAGATATACCCGGTTGCCAAAAGTCTACTATCAGCTTTGCCGAAAACAATCTGAATGGCTGGAGCAACTACAATCCGGAACTGATTGACTACGAAAGCTCAAAAACTCGCGTTTGCCTTACCGTGGGTATGATGACCACCGGCTATGATTGCGAAGACATTCTCAACATTGTTCTCGCCCGTCCCATCTTCTCGCCATCTGATTATATTCAGATAAAGGGTCGCGGAACACGGCTATTCACTTTTGCATACCGGCATGGTGCGGTAAAGAAGGAAAAGAAGAAGGACAACTACCATCTTTTCGATTTCTTTGCTAATCACCAGTATTTTCAGGACGAGTTTGATTATAAGAAACGCCTGGAGCCGCCTCCAATTGGCAGAGAAGCCGGTAATGGCGGTGGTGGTGGAAGTGGCACAGATGGTTACACGCACACCGGCCCGGATGATGTTACAAATGTGGTGAAAGAGGAGTTTGGCCCCGACAACATCATGCGGGTGGATACGGAGGCTTTCTCAAAAGGTTTTGAAACCAAAGTTCGGGAAGAAGCCGAACAATCCGAAGAGCTACGCGAAGCGATTGAACGAGAAGATTGGCAGCGGCTCTGGAGCCATGTCGAAACGAATATTTTTGATAAGCCGCAGGAGTTCTGGAATTTCGAGAAGCTGCAAAATTCATACGGCATTGATCGACGTATTTCCCCGGAAGAATTGATGCAGAAGGTGTTTATCCCCGGCTATCATTTGAAGAACCGTCAGAATCTCGTGGATGAACAGTTTGAGCGCTTCATATCTGCCGGCAAGGTTGATGGTTCCCATTACAATGAAGCGAAACAGCTCTTTTATTCGTATCTGCTGTTCGATGATATCCGTGGCGTTATGCATAATCCAAGGCAGATGGGTTCACTGGCAACGGATATGAGGCTTTCCATGCAGGATCTGAAAAAACTCGGGCGTTCAGGCATTGACGCCACTCTCAACTACATTAAGGACAATGTTCCGATTAACCGGTTTTTGCCGAGGTAAAAACAAACCAAAGTCAAAGGCAACCCCAACCCCTCCCAACCTCCCCTTATCAGGGGAGGAGCAAGACTAAAGTCCGGGGGGCTAGGGGGGTTGCTTTTAAGGAATTTCATGCTCTCCAAAGAGACAAAAAAGAAAATAGATGATGCTCGCGATATTTTGGTGGGGCAACTGCCACTACCGTCTGATCAGGTCGAACTGATAACCATCGCTCTGATTTACAAGTTCATGGATGATCAGGATGAGGATCTTCGTCAGCTTGATTTTGCGGAAGCGTTTTTCTCCGGTGATCTGAAACAATATTCATGGCAGCGCTTGATGAGTAATGAAATCGATGCCGATGAACGGGTGAATGTATTCACCAAAGGGATTGAGGAAATTCAGAAGGCAGCGCACATTCCTCTCCTGTTCCGTGAAATATTCAAAAACACTTTTCTCAAATTTCGCGATGGCCGTACCCTGCACCTTTTTCTCGGAGTCATCAACGGCTTCAGCTATGATCACAGTGAAGAGCTGGGCAACGCCTTTGAATATCTGCTGATGAGCATGGGGGCACAGGGGGAGAACGGTCAGTTTCGCACACCACGCAACATCATCGACTTCATTGTTGAGGTGGTCGATCCGGACAAGGGTGACACTATCCTCGACCCGGCCTGCGGTACCGGCGGCTTTCTCCTCTCTGCATATAAGCACATTCTGCGGAAATACACGACCGACCGTGAACATTACCGGATAACGCTTAACAACGAAGAAATCGAAGGAATACCGGTCAACTGGGGTGACAAGCTAACTACCCAGGATCTGAAACAGTTAGGCGTCAGCATTGAGGGATATGACATCACCCCGCAGATGACGCGGCTTGCCAAAGTAAATCTCTATCTGCACCAGTTCAAAAGCCCCCGCATTCACGAATACGACACCCTTACGTCAGAAGGTCGCTGGAAGGATAAGTACGACTGCATCCTAGCCAATCCGCCGTTTATGACGCCAAAGGGTGGTGTCTCGACTCACTCCAAATTCCGTATCCGCGCCACCAAGGCGGAAGTGCTCTTTTCTGATTACATCCTGGAACACCTCACCCCCGATGGCATGGCCGGTTTCATCGTGCCGGAAGGGATCATTTTTCAGAACAGTGATGATTATGTGGAACTGCGCAAATGGCTGGTAAATGGTGCCGGTCTTTGGGCGGTGGTATCTCTGCCAGCCCAGATTTTCCAGCCTTACTCGGGTGTTAAGACTTCGATCCTGTTCATTGATCGCAAGATAGCGCGAAGCCGGGATGAGATTATTCTCGTCAAGGTGGAAAGCGATGGTTATACCCTCAACACCAACCGCGTACCGACAGCCAGGAACGATTTGCCAGAGGCGTTAAATCTTCTGACTATCGGGAAAAAGAGTCTGGATGAGTTGCGTGATTATCTGGAGAAGAACGGTGGCAAGCAGGATATGCCCAAGGCATTGATCAAACCACGTAGCGAGTTTGCCCGATTGGATGCCTACAAAGCGCAGAGCGCGGCGTTCAGCCTGATTCGCAAGCAGCATGAAAAGTGTCTGGCGGTGGAAGAGGAAATTCAACTTCTACCCCATCCCCTCCCTAACCCTCCCCTTGAAGGGGAGGGGACAAAAAACCTTCCTCCGGCTGAGAAGAAGAAAGCTGATGAAGTGGAGAAGAAGCGAGTTCGACTTAAGGCCGCTTTGACTAAACAAATCGCAGAATTTTTCAAGATAGCCGGAACTGCCTACAACAAAATCCTCCCTCCCCTTCAAGGGGAGGGTCGGGGTGGGGATGGGGTGATTGCCCTTCAGTCATACTTTGATAACAACTTGAAAGAGGCTGTCATTGCTTATGGTGCAGATGGCACAAAGGTCGGTGATCTCACTCCGCACCTGCGCGACTATCTGGACGGGTTGCGGGAATATAGTTTGAGTTTTGATAAATATGCTGGAGGGAATGGGCCAACAGTGCACGCTATACACGAGATGGTATTGCTTGGTGACGTTTGTTCTTTTGAATATGGCAAACCCCTGAAAGAAGAAAATCGTATAAATGGAGAGTTTCCGGTTTATGGTTCAAACGGAATTGTTGGTTATCACAACGAATTTTTAGTAGAAGCACCATTTCTCGTTGTTGGTAGAAAGGGAAGTGCCGGTTCTGTCCATTATTCTGAGAAGAGCGGCTTTCCGATCGATACAACGTTTTTTGTCAAACTTGCGCAGGAAGATAAAATACTGTTGAAGTACCTTTATCCATTGCTTCAAAAGCTGAGTCTGAAAGACCTTAACACTCAAGCGGGAGTTCCCGGACTTAACAGGAATGACGCTTATCAACTTCAAATCCCACTTCCTTCCCTCGAAATCCAGAAGCAGATTGTCGCAGAAATTGAGACGTACCAGAAGGTTGTAGACGGCTGCAATCTGATTATTGAGAACTACAAGCCAGAAATACAGATAAATTCTGAGTGGCCTATGGATGAGCTTGATAGTCTGTGTGACATTGTAAGAGGAAGCTCTCCAAGGCCGCAGGGTGACCCTAAACTTTTCGGTGGACCAGTTCCAAGACTGATGATTGCAGATATAACACGTGATGGGATGAGGGTTACGCCTAAAATTGATTCATTGACCGATCTTGGTGCAACGAAAAGTCGCCCAATGGATTCTGGTAGCGTCGTTATGGCGGTTAGCGGCAATCCTGGCCTGCCAGCAATCCTAAAAGTTAATGCATGCATCCATGACGGTTTTGTTGGATTCAGGCAGTTAGATACATCTCAAATCATACACGAATTTCTTTACTATGTCCTTCTTGACAAAAAAGACGAACACGGTTCACAGTCTGTAGGTTCTGTATTTAAAAACCTGACAACTGACCAAATTCGAGCAATCAAAATCCCCCTCCCTCCACTCGAAACCCAGCAAAAAATAGTCGCTGAACTTGAGCAAGAAATGTCTGCCGTGGCAGGTGCCAAGCGCCTGAAAGCCAAGATGGAAGCCCGTATCCGCACCACCATCAGCAGGGTGTGGGGAGAGAAGGCATGAGTCAAAATCAACGTCAAAACCAACCCCCCTCAGTCCCCCCTTATCAGGGGGGAGGCTTTTTAGCTCCCTCCCCTGATAAGGGGAGGGTCGGGGAGGGGTTTGCTTTTGACTCTGGTTCTGACTCTACCTTCCTCCCTTACAGCAAAAACCTCACCGCTCTTGCCCGTGAAAACCGCTGTAACCCTACAAAAGCCGAAAGCAAAATCTGGCGCGAAGATCTTATGCTTCGGCTTATGCAGGTGACATCCTGATGCCAGCGCCCCAACCCACCCCAATATACCGCATCCTCCACATCGACAACCTGCCGGCTATTCTTCAGCGTGGTGGTCTGCATGCACCTAATTTTACGCCGGATGATGGTTTTGTGTATCGCGCCATTCACAACACCGACGTTCAGGCAGCACGACGGGCGTGCTCAATTCCATGTGGGCCAGGTGGGACTGCGCATGACTATGTGCCGTTCTATTTCGGTTATCTTGCCGTGATGCTTCTCAATCTCAAGACGGGTAGAGTTTCTGGCTATAATCAGGGTCAGGAACCGTTGATATATCTCGTGAGCACAGCACAATCAATAGTAGAAAACGGCGCTGAAATTGTGTTCTCCGATGGTCATGGATTAGCTGCCCTTACGAGTTGGTATGATTCATTGTGTCACTTTGATGAAATTGACTGGAACATCGTCTGCCAGCGTTACTGGCGTGATAACGATGAGGATAATGACCGGCAGCGCCGCAAACAAGCCGAATTTCTGATTCATAGATGGTGTGATTGGACACTTATCAAAGAAATCGGAGTGCAGAACAATAAAATTCGTGATATTGTCGCCACCCATCTCAACAAATTTTCCGGACGACAACAGCCAATCGTAACGGTGCGACCTGAATGGTATTATTTCTGAAGAGGGTTCTATGATCAACTATACTAACGGAAATTTGCTAAAAGCTGAGGCTGATGCACTAGTAAACACCGTGAACTGCATTGGTTTTATGGGTAAAGGTATTGCCCTACAGTTCAAACAGGCGTTTCCGGAAAACTTTAGAGCATATGAGCGCGCTTGTAAGTCGAATGCAGTACAGCCAGGGAGGATGTTTATTTTTCCCACCGGCACTATGTTAAATCCACGCTACATAATCAACTTTCCGACCAAACGTCACTGGAGAGGTGACTCGCGACTGGAGGATATTGAGTCTGGCCTCAAAGCACTGATTGAAGAAATAAGATCTCTCAATATTAGATCAATTGCTGTGCCACCGCTTGGGTGTGGCAATGGTAAACTCGACTGGGATGTGGTGCGCCCCATGATGGAACTGGCCTTTGCTCAGTTGCCTGAGGTTGAGGTTACGCTTTATGCACCACAAAGTGCGCCGGAGGCAGCTAGTATGCCAGTTGCTACCAGTCGTCCGGAGCTTACTATTGCACGAGCCTTGTTTATAAAGCTTATGGACTGCTATTCGGTACTTGATTATCGACGTACACTATTAGAAATCCAGAAACTTGCTTATTTCCTTCAAGAGGCAGGAGAGCCACTTCGTCTCAAGTATGAAGCAGGACATTATGGCCCTTATGCCACCAACCTCAATAAGGTGCTTGAGCGCCTGGAAGGACACTTTATTCGCGGTTATGGCGATAGCCAAAAACCTGATACCGAGATTGAGTTATTGTCGGGGGCAGTACAGGAAGCAGAGATCTTCCTGACAAATAAACATGATTCGCTTGACAGAATGAAGATGGTCTGCGCTTTGATCGAAGGCTTTGAAACGCCCCACGGCATGGAGTTACTGGCAACTGTTCACTGGGTCGCCCATTACGCTACTACAAAAGCGACGGATGAAGACACTGCAATTAGTGCCGTACAGCAGTGGAGTGCTCGTAAAATGAGGATGTTCCGTCCACAACACATACGCATTGCATGGAAACGGCTAGTGCATTGCGGCTGGCTGGATTTGCCGAATCAACTTATGTTGTCATCACGAGGCTGATTATGCCCCAACCGCTTGACGTAGTAATCGTATGGCATATGCATCAGCCATACTACAAGGATCCGCTGAAAAATGAATATGCTCTCCCCTGGACTTATCTTCACGGCATCAAGGATTATTTTGATATGCCGGCCATTATTGAAGATACTCCCGGTGCCAGGGCGGTATTCAATCTCGTTCCTTCACTGATAGAACAGTTGCTGGAGTATGCCTCCGGAATTGCGGTTGATCCGTTCCTTGAGAAGGGTAAGGCGGCACCGTCAGAACTGACTATTGAGGATCGGATCTTCCTGCTGGAAAATTTCTTCTCGGCAAACCGTCAGAATATGATCGAACCTTCGCGGCGCTACCTCGAACTGCTCTATATGGCTGGAGAGGGGAAGGCTGGGAGCGCGGCAGAACGCGTCAAACATTTTACCGAGCAGGATATCCTTGATTTGCAGGTCTGGTTCTTCCTGGCCTGGACGGGTGAGGCGGCCCGCCGAAGGTATCCCGCTTTTGCCGAACTTGTCGCCAAGGGGGAAAACTTTACCGCCACCGATAAAAATCTGCTTTTTTCAACTCAGTTAGAGGTGTTGCAGGCGATACTGCCGCTCTATAAACGTCTCCATGAGCAGGGGCGCATTGAGCTGTCAGTGACCCCCTATTATCATCCGATTATGCCGTTACTCTGCGACCAGAAAATTGCTCTGACCGCCATGCCTCGAGTGACCCTTCCAGTTGCCGGTTTTTGTCATCCGGAAGATGCCCGCGCCCAGATCCGTCGTGGAATTGTCTATTTCCGAAAAATATTCGGCTTCAATCCGACCGGAATGTGGCCTTCTGAGGGTTCTGTCAGCAACGAGGTTTTGGCGCTCATCGCCGGGAGTGGCATTTCCTGGATTGCATCTGATGAGGAGATCCTTGAAAAAAGCATGGATGGCGGTCTTGGCGCCGGCAAGGAGAGGCTCTACCGCCCCTGGCGATACAGCTGCAGTCAGGGAGAAATCGGGGCATTCTTTCGCGATCATCAGCTCTCAGACTTGATCGGCTTTACCTATTCGCAGTGGGAGACAGGAAGGGCGGTGACTGACCTCTGCGGACGTCTGGATGCCATCAAGTCCCGTCTGGGGGGCGACGGTCGAGTCGTATCGATCATCCTTGATGGCGAAAATGCCTGGGAGTACTACCCCAATAACGCCTACGATTTTCTGCAGGGGATGTACCTGGGAATTGCCGGATCAGCCACGCTTCGCCTGACTACCTGTAGTGACGTGCTGAAAAATACTAATTTTGAAGGGCGGCTGCATTCAATTTTTCCCGGTTCATGGATAAGCGGTAATTACAGCATCTGGATCGGTCATCCGGAGGAGAATCTCGCCTGGGATCTGATTGCCCATGCTCGTGAAGCGGCTCTGTCCGGCAATCCATTCGTTGCCGCCACTCTCGAAAGCGGAGAGCCTTCTGGGGACGCCACCGCAGAGATGATCTGCCGCTCTCTCTATGCTGCCGAAGGGAGTGACTGGTTCTGGTGGTATGGAGATGACCATTTTTCTCCCCACAGCGACCGTTTCGACAGCCTGTTCCGCCAGCACTTGATGAATATCTATCGGCTTCTGGGTCAGGATCCTCCGCGTGAGCTGCTGGAGCCGATCAAGAAGAAGAACCCTGCCGGATTGATTCGGGAGCCGGCCGCATTTATCGATCCGGAGATCAACGGCAGGATCAACGACTATTTTGAATGGCTGGCGGCCGGCCTGTATGATCTGACCCGCCAGGGCTCGGCCATGCATTCATCCGACCGGATGCTCCAGAGTTTCTACTATGGCTTCAACGAGAAGTCGCTTTTCTTCAGAATTGACGGCGTTCAGGATCTTTCCCGGTTATTGAAGGGAGATGATCAGCTTAATCTGCACCTTATCTACGATCATGATTACCGATTGCCGATGCAGACTAAGAACGATGAGGGGCTATTGCTGATAAAGGAAAATGGCGTATGGAAGCCGACCAACAGCATCTGCAACTGGAAGATTGTAAAGACCTGCGAGATCAGCATCCCTCTTGAGAGCATCAAGCTGAGCCCTGAGAGCAAGCTGTTCGTATCAATAACTCTGATACGCGACAACGAGGAGATCGGCCGTTGGCCGAGCGACGCCCCGCTTATGATCTATTATGCGGGAGCGCATATCGAACTGGATAATTGGTTGATATAGTTCTTGGGTTGATATAGTTCTTGGTTCGTTGTTCAAGGTTCAAGGTTTTAACCACGAACCAACAACCACGAACGTTGAACCATTTTTGGGGAGGAGACATGTCAGAACTACGCTGGGATCCGATAAAGCTGCACTGGGTAATCATTGCCACCGAGAGGGGTCGCCGTCCACGAGATTTTCAAGTGGAGCCGGAACAGAACGGTTCAGTCGCCTGTCCTTTCTGTTACGGAAACGAGGATAAAACCCCGCCGGAAATTTTCGCTATTCGTCCGAACGGAGCTCCAAACGCCGCAAACTGGCGGGTACGGGTCATTCCGAATAAATACCCTGCCCTGCGAGTCGAGGGAGAACTGAACAATCACGGCTACGGCATGTACGACGTTATGAACGGCATCGGTGCTCATGAAGTGATCATTGAGACTCCTGATCACGATCGGACTCTCGCCGATTTGACTCACCTTGAAATAGCAGAGGTACTGTCTGCATACCGTCATCGTTATCTTGATTTGCGCAAAGACATCCGCTTCCGTTACATGGTGCTGTTCAAAAACCATGGCATTCGAGCCGGGGCGTCGCTGCACCATCCTCACAGCCAGCTTATTGCTGTGCCGCTTCTGCCGCCGGTGGCAAGTACGCAACTGAAAGTTTCCCGCAACTATTTCATTGAGAAAGAGCGCTGTGTTTTCTGTGATCTGATTGAATTCGAGCTGCGTGAAGGGGTTCGTGTGGTAAAGGAATTTTCCAATTTCGTGACGCTGACTCCGTATGCGTCCTGTTCCCCATTTGAACTGCGGCTCTATCCAAAGCGTCACAGTCATGATTTTGCCCTGATGAACGATGTCCAGTTGGGGGAGTTGGCGGTGGCAATGAAAGATATGCTGCTGAGGGTCAAAACTGTGCTGCGCGATGCGCCATATAATTTCATCCTGCACACCGCTCCACCCATGCATCGCCGCCCTGGCAAACCTGAACAGTGGAATGCGCTGGAGTACGACTATCACTGGCACATTGAGCTGGTGCCGCGACTTACACAGATGGCCGGTTTTGAGTGGGGCACCGGTTTTTTTATCAATCCTACGTCACCTGAGGATGCTGCACTGTTTCTGAGAGAGGCGGATGTCTGAACTGCACAGAGCGCTGGAGACTCTCTATGCATCCAGGTCAATTCAACATCTGCACAATGATCCTGTGTCGTTCTGCCATCGTTACCACGCTCCGGAGGATCAGGAGATTGCAGCGGTTATCGCGTCATCATTTGCATACGGCTCAATAGTTATTATTCTCCGGACTCTGGAGAGTATATTTTCCGAGATCGGCGCATCGCCAAGAAAATATGTCGAGCACTTTGAACCTCGAGAAAGTTTGCGCACATTCTCTCGCTTTAAACACCGCTTTAACGACGGTCGTGACCTCTGCGCTCTCTTATTGGCGCTGCAGCAGATGGTTAGGCAAGCAGGCAGCGTTCAGGCTTTTTTTCAGCGGGGGCATAATGCTGCAGATGCTGATGTGAGTGGCTCCTTGAACCGCTATACAACTGCCGTCCTGGCGCTCGATTATTCAGATGTATTCGGTTCAGAAACACCCCCTAAAGAATCCTACTTCCCATTTCTGTTGCCGGCTCCCAGTTCCGGCAGCGCCTGCAAACGACTCTGCATGCTGCTGCGCTGGCTGGTTCGTCCGGCCGATGGTATTGATCTTGGCATCTGGAGCGGAATATCTCCGGCTCAGCTTATAATACCGGTTGATACGCATATCAGCCGTATTTCCCGCTATCTTGGCCTTACTCGGCGGAAGGCCGCAGACTGGCGCATGGCACAGGAAATTACCTCGGCTCTACGCGCTTTTGATCATGCCGATCCGGTGAAATATGATTTTTCTCTGGCTCATCTCGGCATTAGTGACGGCTGTGACGGCAGAGATATGAGTCGTTGCGTTTCGTGTCAGATTGCCACTATCTGCGCACAAAACCGGACTAAATAGTCGAAATATATCAGCGTAATGATTTGACACCCTTATCTCTTTCTGTTATAGGACAAGCGTTATTTCAGATAGTTCCGACCAGATGCTCTCGTCAACGAGGAGTCGCAGATGATAATCCAATGCGAAAAATGCCAGACCAGATTTCGGCTTGACGATTCCAGATTCACTAACAAGGGTGTGAAAGTCCGTTGTTCCAAGTGCAAACACGTATTCACCGTGCGTAAGGAAGTGTCGGATGCTGACACTTTGCAACCTGAGACGGCATTTGCGGATTTTTCTCCTCCAGTTGCCGAGAGTCAGACAACCACTGCGGCTAATGAGGAGTGGAGCTTTGCCGCTGAAACGGTTCCCCCTCCTGCTACAGATGCCTCAGATTCAACTGTTTTCGGAGACATCACTCTTGAGAATGAACCGGCCGGTTTCAGTTTCACTCCGCTCGAATCGTCTCCTTTTGCTACTAAAGACGATAAAATGAGCGAATCTGTTGTTCAAAACACACCGGAAACAGCGCCTGAAGATATCTCATTTGATTTTGGGGAGATCAGTTTTGCCGACTCAGATGCTGTGGACGGTCAGGATTCCGGCAACAAAAGTGATACGCCACCATCTCTTGATACCGCTGCAGATGCGCCGTCCAACTTTGGAGAAATTGATTTTGGCGACGAGCCCACCACAACCCCGTTTGATGTTTCGAACGTCATTCAAGAGGAGATGAAGCCTTTTCCAGCGGCTCTGTCAGCGCATCTGGCTGAGGCCACTGCCAGCGCAGAGGAGGTAGATAAGAAGGAGGTAGATAAGAAGGAGCAATCGTTTCCTTCGGAAGCGGCGTCAAACGTGCAGCATGAGCTGCCGCCGCTCTCAATCGCTTCACGGCGCAAGCAGAGTCCGCTGTTTGGAGTTCTAATTGGCGCTGTTGCACTGCTGGTTATTTCTGTTCTCGGTTTTTTCGGATACTCTTCACTTTCGACCCCCAAGGAAACCGCAACTCCAGAAAGTGGTAAAATTGGTGTGCGGGGCGTCAGTAGCGCTTTTGTTAAAAACAGTTCAGCCGGTGAATTGCTGGTAGTTTCCGGTGAAGCGTTCAACGAATATTCAAAACCCAGGGCTTCGTTGCAAGTTATGGTAACCGTTTTCGACTCTACCGGAAAGAAAGTTGCTTCCAAGAATGCATATGGAGGCAATCCGCTTACTAAAGAGCAGTTGGTAAATCTGCCGCTCGATAAAATCGAGGCAGCAATGACAAACCCGTTTGGAGACTCTTTGTCGAACATGGGAGTTGCACCGGGCAAATCTATTCCTTTTGTTGTGGTACTGGCAAATATACCATCTGGAGCCAAAGATTTCAGCGTGCAGTCTGCCGGATCAACGGTGGCAACTGTAAAATAGTGTAGTGAGGTAATTTGTTTCGAAAAAAGGCCGCTGACATTACTGCCAGTGGCCTTTTCAGTTGTTGTGCAGAAGCAGAGGTGCTTTCTACAAGATATCAACCAATCTGATTGAAAAAGTCAAGTCACGACCTGCCAAAGGATGGTTGCCATCCAGAGTAATAGTTGACTCGGTAACTTCTGTTACAAGCACCGGAAAGGGGGAGCCATCTTCCAGAATAACCTCCATCTGGTGCCCCGGTTCAGGGTTGATGTCAGCCGGAATCTCACTCCGCTCGATCACCGCTACCATCTCCTCGGCACGCTGCCCATACGCCTCATCTGCAGGAATGACGACCGTAACGCTCTCTCCCCGCTTAAGTCCGATAACCGCCGCTTCGAATTTTGGTATAAGCTGCCCGGCTCCAATGACGAACTCCAACGGTTCAGCTCCTTGCTTATCGCCTCCGTAGCCATCACCGTCGCTTTTTTTGCTGCCGCAGCAGCAGTCGTGTTCATGCGGTTGCTCCGCAGCCCCTTCAGAACTGTCAAAAACTGATCCGTCTTCAAGTCTGCCAGTGTAGTGTACGGTGACTTTATCTCCCGTTTTAGCCTGCGCCATTATTTCCTCTTTCAGGCGAGTTCGTCGCCGGTAAGTTGTTTACTGAAACTTTCGAGTAACCCCTTGAAGCTCATTTCAAACTGAATCTTCTGTCTGCGGATCTCTTCAATCCGGCTCTTCAGTTCCCCCAACTGTCGCTCTGCGTCAGAAACAATCCGCTCACCCTTAATCTCGGCTTCAGAAACAATTAACTCCGCCTCCTTACGGGCATTGGCTTTCATCTCTTCGATGACGCGCTGGGCAGAAAGAAGTGTATCGCGCAACTCCCGTTCCTTCTCGGCCATATTCTGCATTTCACGATTATGCTGGGACTGTTCTTCTTTCAACTGGCTGTTTTCACGAATTAATCCTTCCATTTCACCGGCAACTGTCTGCAGAAAAGCATCCACGTCATCCGGGTCCAGTCCGCGAAACATTTTAACCTTGAACTGCTGCTGCTGGATGTCAAGCGGGGAAATTCTCATTGCGTATCAATCTCCTTGAGCTTATTGAGCAGATAATTTCAAGTAGCACTCAGCTTTATACAGGTTGGCATCTGCGGCAAGAGGTGAGTCGGAATTTTTGGCGAGGTAACGATCCAGCAGTTCAAGTGCGGTACGGCAATCATCGACGCGATAAGCCTTTACCGCCGCCTCGAAAAGTTTTTGCCCCGGTACGGCTTCAAAGGTATGACTTGGTGTTGTCTGACGTTGATACGATGCTGGGATCGGCGCAGAAAGAGTTGTTACAGGAGACGACTCGGACGGAGTTATTTTACTGGCCGGGATGGAGTTTTTTTTCTTGCGACTGCTTTTAGCCGTTTCAGATGCTCTCAATTCGCTGAGAGAAAGCTCGGTATTTCCTGGAGTAACAGGTTTCGCTTCTGGCCGTGCTTTTTGGGTTCCAGTTGATTTAGGTTTGTCCAATGCTTTTGAATCAGGGCGCTCATCGTTGCCGGCATGCTGAGTTAACGGAACTTTGAGCTTGCTCCCGGTGTAAATCAAGTCAGGATTGCGTATCGAGTTAAACAGAAGTATCTGGGGGAAATACATGCCATGACCGCTATATTTGCGAGAAATTTTATACAGCGTATCGCCCTTTTTGATATCAATTTCCTGAACAATTATCCCCTCCTGCGAAGGAGGCAGAGTCTTGGTAGCGACTGGCTGAGGAGCGTAGAGCAGATACTTTTGAGCCCAGGATGAGGTTGGTGCGCAAAAAATGAGTATAGTTAATATTGTACAGAGTGCGTAATGTGCCATATCAATACCTGTTCCCCAATCGGTCTTCGTAGGTCAGAATATTTTTGACTTGGATAGCCGTTCCAACGCCGACGCCCGCCTTGACTCTGAATGAAATTCTGATGCTTCGCTTTTCTCCGGCACCCAGCTCCTTAAAGCGCCAGATAATTGCGCCGTTCACGAGGGCGCTGGTTGAAGGATCTGCGGACATAAGCTCCAACTGCTCCGGCCAGACACTCTGCAGCTCTACAATACGCGCAAGGTTAGAGCCTTGATTAGTGATTACCAAATCAAATGAGGTTACGTCACCAGGCTTGAGTTGACCGTCACGCCCTGACATGACCATCTGCAGTACCGGTCTTGAATAGGTCAGTTGCGTTAAACCTGATACCACGCTGGAGGAGTCACCTTCTGAAATAAATGATACCTTGACACTGTCACGGTTGCCATCTTTGGCGCGCTTTTCGGTTTTTATTTCCACCACGACGCTGGCTTCTTCATGAGGAGCTAGTGGACCAATTTCAGTTATCATCGGCTCAGTGGCTTGTCTTATTCCGTCACGATTTATGTCGTGGAAAATTGCAGCATCCTGAGTGCCGGAAACGACAGAAACAATTTTATATTTTTCCCGAATATTGCCCATGTTGCTGACAACAAAGGGAGCCGATATTGTCTGGCCGGGAAATGCAATCAGGTGCTCTGAGCCGGTGCGAACAAAAATTCTCCGTTGCGGTTCCACGTATGCCGAATTTGCAACAAACGCAGCGGTGGTTTTAAGGGTATTGTTTATCAGTTCGGCACGTGTCACAAGCTCCTGACCAGCCAAAGCATCGTCTTTAAGCCGGAAGACCATGGTGAACTCCCGATTTTCACCCGATTTTACCTGCATTCCGTCAAGAACCAGCGCCGATTTCATCTCCTGTCTGAAACCGGCTGCTACGTAATCAAGAGGCTCAAGCTGTGGCGGAAAATTAAGACGGAAGGTAACGTCATCAGCGGCGTCTGAACCTGCATTACGTATGGCAATACGATACAAAATTTTATCGCCCGGGAGTGGCCTGGTTTTTTCTGTCTGTAGAAGAGCGCGAAGGAGCGGCGCTGATGAAATAATCTTGACCTCACGCGACTGGCTCGCTTCGGCAGCCAGGCGCGAAGCAGCTTTAAGCGGGTACGCTATGCGTGTGCCGTCAGTAGTGGCCGGCGGTATAACAAGGGAAAGAGAGCCTTTAAATGTTTCGCCCGGGGCAAGTTCGGGGGTTTGGTTGATAGCAGCGCCAGAACCTGTGATAGAGGTAAAACGCGCATTAAAAGCTGTAGGGAACGCAGATTCAAGATAAAACGAATCGCTGCCGTTGCCCCTATTTGTAACTTCAAACGGAACCAGAATCTGGCGACCGACATTAAATACTTCCGGACGGGCAAGAAGATTAAACTCAAATGCGGCAAATTGAGTAACTTCAAACCTCAATATCTGGGCATTTTCGAGCTGAGGCGCTTCAACTACTTTAGGCGGAAAAGCGTTCGCAACTCCAAGCTCACGCAGTTTTGCGGTTGCGGTGGCTGCCGCAGTTGAAGCAGGGTATCTGTCAATAATTGACTTATACTCACTTATGGCCTTCTCGCGATATGCCCGTTTTGAAGCGTCACCAGTTTCCCCAGCGGGATTCAGTGATGCTTGCCTGGACTCTTCATCCATTTTTTGAGTTGCCAGTCGATTCTGTTCGGCTCTGTAAACAGCTAAACGCCCCTGCTCTTTCTTTTCTTCTTCAGCCAGAGTAACAGAGAGCTGCAACTCTTCAGCCTTCGCAGCAGCCAGCAGTTCCTGCTCTGACGCCACTGCAGCCACGCGAATCTGTTCTGCGACTTTTCGTGTCTCTTCAGCCTTGAGATCTGCAGCTCTCTGCAGTTCCGCTTCTTCACGCGCAGCAGCCTCCCGGACTATCCGCTCCTGCTCGGTCTTTTCCGCTGTGACTCGTGCAGATTCAATTGCGGCTGCGACCTGTTTGGCTACCTCAGCTTTGAGATCTGCAGCTCTCTGCAGTTCCGCTTCTTCACGCGCAGCAGCTTCCCGGACTATCCGCTCCTGTTCAGCCTTTGCCGCAGCAACACGCGCTGCTTCAACTGCGGCAGCGACCTGTTTAGCCTCTTCTGCTTTGAGATCTGCAACTCTCTGCATCTCCGCTTTTTCACGCTCAGCGGCTTCCCGGGCTATCCGTTCCTGCTCAGCCTTTGCCGCAGCAACCCTGGCTGACTCAACGGCGGCAGCAGCCTGTCTGGCCTCTTCGGCTTTTTGAAGGGCAAGGCGGTCTGGTTCTTTAGCCGGAGAAGTTCCAACAGGTAGTTTTTCACCTTTCTCAAAGCGCGCAGTAAGAACGAGCATTTCCTCTTCAACGGTATTTTTGAGAGGGTTATCCGGGTACTCTTTGGAAAATTGAGAAAGATAGCGGGCGGCTTCCTGCAGGTTGCCAACTTTGTAATAGGAGCGGGAGAGCCAAAAAAGAGCCATATCCCTGAGAGGAGTATCGGGGTGTTTTTTCAGCACCTCATTCATTTTGTCAATTGAAACGGCGTAATTTTTCTGCTGATAGGCATTAAAACCGGCAATAAAAGACAGTGAATCCTCAGCTTCCTTGCAGAACGCAGGAGGCACTATCAGTGAAGAAGTCAAAACCATCACGACCAGGAGTCGTGAGAGAGTGCTGGAGCAAAATCTCAATAAAATCACGTTAATTGACCTCTTTCGGCCGAATACGCTACTGACGGCGCACGGAGAGCAGATGGAGCGACAGGTAAAATGCTTTCTAAGTAGCACCTCTCTGCTCCATTGTCAACGAAAGAAACGGTATGTCAGTATCTTATCAACCGTTATGGTACGCGGCTTCCAAAGGATTCAGACGGTACAAATATTCTCCTACGCTATCATCTAATGCTCTCTTCCGGGTATGCTCCGATTTTATGGATTGAAATATCGGCTCCGTTAAACTCATCTTCCTGATCCAAGCGGATTCCAACGGTTTTATTCAGAGCGCCATAAACTAAAAAGCCGCTCACCAAAGCGAATAAAACTGCAGACGCACTCCCGGCAAGTTGTGACACAAAGCTAACCCCGCCTATGCCACCGAAAAATTTCTGTCCGAAAATACCGGCAGCAATTCCGCCCCAGGTGCCGATTATGCCATGAAGCGGCCATACTCCCAGAACATCATCAATTTTGAGTTTTTCCTGTTCAAAATGGAAGCCGTAGACAAAGATAACGGAGGCGATGCAGCCGACTGCAAATGCACCCAAGGGGTGCATGATGTCGCTTCCGGCACAGACCGCGATAAGTCCGGCCAGTGCCCCGTTGTGAATGAAGCCGGGGTCGTTCTTGCCGACTATCAGTGCCGCAATGACGCCGCCAACCATTGCCATGAGTGAATTAACTGCGACAAGGCCGGATATTTTTTCCAGATTGCCGGCACTCATGACATTAAAGCCAAACCAGCCAATGGCCAGAATCCATGAACCAAGAGCCAGAAACGGAATGTTGCTGACCAGAATCGGGTGGGATTTACCTCGCTGGTAGCGCCCCATGCGCGGGCCAAGGATTATAACAGCGGGTAGTGCGATCCAGCCACCAATGGAGTGGACGACAACAGAACCGGCATAATCGTGAAAGTCTGCACCACCCAGTGATTTAAAGATCGCCTGGATGTGAGAGGAGTTTTGTCCCCAGATCAGTGATTCAAAAAGTGGATAGAAGAGCCCGGCAAAGATGGCTCCTGCGGTTACCTGTGGCCAGAATTTGGCTCGTTCAGCGATACCGCCGGAGATAATGGCAGGAATGCAGGCTGCGAAACAGAGAAGGAAAAAATAATGGACGAGATCGTACCCCTGAGTTGTGCCGAGAAGCTCTCCTGCCGGCCTTAAAAACGAAATGCCGTAGGCGATCGGAAATCCGACGATAAAGTAGACAACTGTCGAAACTGCCCAGTCGGTGAGAATTTTAACCAGCGCGTTGACCTGGTTTTTTCCGCGCACCGTGCCGACTTCAAGGAAGGCAAATCCGGCATGCATCGCAAAAACCATTGCTGCGCCCAGCATAAGAAACAATACATCAGCACTACTTTTGAGCCCCGTCATCGTTGACATGGAATCCATACATATACCCCCGTTGGTATTTATGAAATTCTGCCTATCATTTGGCAGCCCCAAAAATAAGCAAGATTTTTGCCAATCACTTAACACACCAATATTGCAACACTTATCAGTTACTCTCATAGGTGAGACAGCCACTATTTTAAGCTGCATGCATAAAAAGTATGCATGTTTGCGAGCGGCTGAAAAGCCTGAGAACTACTCGGTCGATTATCATGTATTTAATTTGCCTTTTGGAATTCGATAAGTATAATCGCGATTATCCAAATTATGATTATACCTGAATGGTTGGCCAATTGTGATTAGTCAATTAAATGATCTCCAGAAAAGTAGAAGTTCAAGCTACCACATCGAGATAAACATGAACCTGTCGCCGTTTATTACAAATGTCAATTTCCCTCCGATATCCGAGGTAAAGCGCTGGCTTGCCGAGCGCCCGGATGATGGTCTTAAGCTGATAGATCTCTGTCAGGCTGTGCCTGATTATTCCCCGGCTGCGGAATTGACGGCACATCTGGCCGGTTTGCTGACGGATCCGCAAATGTCGAAGTACTCTCCTGACGAAGGACTTCCGGAAGTGCGTAATTCGATATGCGACTACCTTGGCAGACGCTATGGCGGAACGGCGTCATCGGACAACATCTGCCTGACGATCGGTGCCAGTCAGGCGTTCTGGCTGGCGATTGTCACGCTCTGCCGCGCCGGTGATGAGGTTGTTGTTCAGGCTCCATGCTATTTTGATCACCAAATGGCGCTTGAAATTCTCGGTATCCGCGCAGTATTCGCTCCATTTGTTGAGTCTGAAGGGGGAATTCCTGATCCTGCTACAATTGAAGGTTTGATCTCACCCGGAACCAGGGCGATTCTTGTCGTAACACCCAGTAATCCGACCGGTACCATTACACCTCCTGGGATCATTCGTGAACTGTATGATATTGCCCGGCGTCACAACATCGCTCTGCTTCTCGACGAGACCTATAACGAGTTTATCCCCGGTGGCTTACGGCCTCATGAACTTTTCTGCAACCCGACCTGGGGCGACCACTTTGTGCAGATAGCCTCGTTCGGCAAGACGTATGCCCTGACAGGATACCGCGCCGGTATGCTCGTGGCTTCTCGCAATTTCATTCACCATGCGCTCAAAGCTCAGGACACCATGGCGGTCTGTCAGCCGCGCATTACCCAGCATGCCGTCAAATTTGGCGTAGAACAGCTTGATTACTGGGTTGCGGCCAACCGGGAGATGATGGGGCGGCGTCACGATATTTTCAACACCGAATTCATGCGACCCGGAAACCGATTTCAGATCATAACAAGCGGCACCTTCTTTGCGTGGGTGCGACATCCGTTCAGCGGACGCAGCGGGCGTCAGGTGGCAAAACGATTGGTTGACGAAGCGGCAATCCTCTGCCTGCCGGGCGAGGTTTTTGGATCCGGACTGGAAAATTATCTGCGGCTGGCTTTCGGAAATATCCGCGAGGAAGCTATTCCGGAGGCGGTTGGACGATTCAAGGAGATAATGGTATAAACAGTGGAATCATTGATAATTTGCCTTTCATGGTGAAATTATGTACGATGCCTTACCAAAAAAAGCGATATTAATTCAAATACAATCAATCTGGACTGCCGGTGATTGAGTCACGAAAAGGGGATAGAAAATGGTTCAAAAGAGAAATCGTGTAAAAATAAATTCACCAGGTCTGACGGAGTTGCCGCCACTGGCGCTGGATGCTGTCGGCCTGGCTCATGACTATCGTCGCTATTTTACCTATAGCCTCGGCCAGAACAAATATTGCCATTCGGTAAATTATTTTTATAAAGCACTGGCGCTAACGGTTCGTGACCGCCTGATGGAGCGATGGAAAAAAACCCGCTACACCTACATCGAGTCGCACTGCAAGCGTGGCTATTACCTCTCGCTGGAGTTTCTGATGGGGCGAACCCTCGGCAATGCCATGTTGAATCTTGGTGTTACCGACGCCGCTTCGGAGGCGATGCACGGGCTTGGCATCAGGCTGGAGGAGCTGGCTGAATATGAAAGAGACGCCGGTCTCGGTAACGGGGGGCTTGGACGCTTGGCTGCCTGTTTTCTGGATAGTTGTGCCACACTGCAGTTGCCTGTAATGGGTTATGGCCTCCGCTATGAATACGGCATGTTCCGCCAGCGTATCGTCAATGGCAATCAGATAGAGGAGCCGGATCACTGGCTGCGTGACGGTAACCCCTGGGAGCAGGAACGCCCGGAATTTACCCAGCGGGTTCGCTTCGGCGGACACTGTGAACATTACGCGACGGAATCGGGAGGACGCCGGGTTCGCTGGGTCAACAGCCATGATGTTCTGGCGGTTCCGTATGATATTCCGATCCCCGGCTATCGAAATGGCACGGTTAACACGCTGCGGCTCTGGAAATCGGCAGCCACGGAGGCCTTTGACCTGGGTGAATTCAATGCCGGAGGGTATGCCGAGTCTGTTGCCACCAAAAATGAAGCCGAAAATATCACAATGGTGCTCTATCCGAACGATGCCAGTGAAAACGGCAAGGTGCTTCGCTTGCGGCAGCAGTATTTCCTTGCTTCGGCAACTCTGCAGGATGTTGTCGATCGCTGGATGGCGTCGCGCAAAGGCGATTTCACTGATTTCGCCGCCAATAACTGTTTCCAGCTTAATGACACCCACCCAAGTTGTTCTGTGCCTGAACTGATGCGAATTCTGATGGATGAGCGCGGTATGAACTGGGATCAGGCGTGGGGAATAACCAGCCAGACAATGGCATATACCAATCATACACTGCTTCCCGAAGCACTCGAAAAGTGGCCTGTGCCCCTTTTCGGCCAATTGCTTCCCCGGATTCTGGAGATAATACTGGAGATTAATGCCCGTTTTATGTGTGAAGTATCCTGCCGCTGGCCCGGTGATAGCGAGCGGATGCGACGGATGTCCATTATTGAAGAGGGGCATGTTCCGCAGATCCGGATGGCGTATCTGGCCATCGTGGGGAGTTTTTCCGTCAATGGCGTTGCCGCACTGCACTCGCAACTGCTGATTCAGGGGCTGTTCCGTGATTTTTATGAACTCTGGCCGCAGAAATTCAACAACAAGACCAACGGGGTGACGCCGCGACGCTGGATTGCTCAATGCAATCCAGGTATGAGTCAACTTGTCTCCGAAAAGATCGGCGACGAGTGGGTGGCCGATCTGCAGCAGATCAACAAAATCGCCGAACTAGCTGCGGACGCCAAATTCCGTGGGAGATGGCATGGCGTCAAGCAGGCTAACAAAGAGCGACTTTCTGCCTTTGTTCAGACAACATGCGGTGTAACGTTCAACCCTGAAGGGCTGTTTGATGTGCAGGTCAAACGTATCCATGAATATAAACGCCAGCTTCTCAACATACTGCATGTCATTCATCTCTACGATCGCATCAAGCGTGGAGACACAGCCGGCTGGACTAATCGCTGCGTGTTGATCGGCGGGAAAGCGGCGCCTGGATATGCCATGGCAAAATTGATCATCAAGCTGATTAATAACGTTGCCGCTGTAGTCAACTCTGATCCGGCTGTTGGTGACATGCTGAAAGTGGCATTTCTCACCAACTACAGTGTTTCCGCGATGGAAATTATCTGCCCTGGCACAGATCTTTCGGAGCAGTTGTCAACTGCCGGTAAGGAGGCTTCCGGAACAGGAAACATGAAATTTATGATGAACGGCGCCATAACCATCGGCACACTGGACGGCGCGAATATAGAAATTCTTGAAGAGGTCGGGGAAGAGAACTTCTTCATGTTCGGTCTGACGAGTGCTGCAGTGGAGGAACTGCGCCGGAATTATGACCCGAATGGCGTTATCAGTCGTGATGATGATCTGCAGAGGGTTATGAATCTGCTAAACTGTGGGCATTTTAGCATGTTTGAAGGAGGTTTGTTCAACCCGATTATTAACGCGATCTGTTCGCCGCATGATCCCTGGATGGTCGCCGCAGATTTCCGTAGTTTCGTCGATGCCCAGCAGTGTGTGGCAACGGCATATCAGGATCGGGAGCGCTGGACACGCATGAGCATCATGAATACCGCCTGCAGCGGCAAGTTTTCCACCGACCGGACTATCAGCAATTATAACGAGGAAATCTGGCATCTGCCGAAAATGCCGATTGAAGGAGTGGAGTAACCTCTGTTATCCCCGTTACGCAGCTCCATCTGCGTAACGGGGAACTTGCCGTCTAACCTACCAAAATCCTCGCAAAACGGCGCTTGCCGATCTGGAC
>CAYQMO010000003.1:0-21534 GCA_964418315.1 uncultured Geobacter sp.
ATGATTTTTGCTCGCCTCTTTACTGGCGTCGTCAGTTGCGCGAACCGGTACGCTTTGGTGCTTCTCTGGAAACCCTGCTAAGTCAGGGATATACCACGTTTGTAGAGATCGGTTCTGCTCCTATTCTCAGCGGATTTGGTAAAACAATCTCTCCAGAACCGGGTAATTCCTGGCTTTTGAGTCTACGTTCCGGTCAGGATGACGTACTTCAGATTTCCGTGAGTTTGGCTGCTCTGGTTGAACGGGGACTTGCTTCTGTTAGCGATTTTTACGGCAATAATGGCAGACGCAAAGTACAGCTTCCAACCTATCCGTTCCAGAGATCCTCTTTCTGGACTCAACCGTATAAACCTGCCATCTCAGCCGGTTTAAACATTTCACGGAGTGGAGATACATTGCTTGGAGAAAGGATTGATACACCGGCTATCGGTGAAGGATTACTTTTTTCAACCACATTTACTCCAACTTCACCCCGTTTTCTGGCAGAGCATGTCATCTTTGACCGTGTTCTATCGCCGGCTGCGGCTCACATCTGCATGATGACCGCCGCTGCGCGTCAAGCTTCAATTGATATTGCCGCGCCTGTAATGTTGAGGGATGTTCACTTTGTTCGCCCGCTGCTGGTTGGTCAAGAAGGGAGAACCGTTCAGGTTATTCTTGGTTCTCCAGTTGCCGAGAGTCGTTCTGTACGTATTGTTAGCCGACCTCTTGGTGAAAATGGAGCATCATGGCAGGAGCATTGCCAAGGCGTAGTGACTTCCAGCACACTTAATAATAAAGGTGTCAAAGTTGATATTGAGAGCATTAAACAACGTTGCCCAGAGTCAGTAGATGCTAAAGCATTTTACAAAGCTTTTATAAAGGCCGGTTATAATGTTGGCTCATCATACCAGCGCATACGTGAAATGTTTGCAGGGGATGATGAATCCCTCTGTCGCCTGGAAGGCGTTACCCGTCCAGGCGATCCTGATCCGGGGCTTATGGATGCTATTTTACAAAGCGGCATAGGCGCTGCATCCAAAGAGTTTTTACAGGCTATTGAAGGTGGCGAACGGATTTATATTCCACTTGGAACTCAGGAGGTCTTGTTTGCGGCTCCCCTGACTTCAGAGGTCTGGTGTCATTCCCGCTCCCGTATTACGGGCGATGCTGTCGAGGCGGATGTTGATGTTTACTCTCCCGATGGAGATCTGTTATTAAGCTTGCGCGGCTTTACCGGTCGTCGTACCGATCGAAAGACCATCTTTGCGAACGAAAACAGCGGCGAACTTTTTTACCAGTTGACTTGGAAGCCGTTTGAAATAGATGTGGAAAAAACCGTAAATCAGAATTATCTGGTCATTGGGGATACGGAAGAGGCTGTTTCGCTTGCAAAAGCCATTACTGCTCTTGGGCTTTCTTGTGTTCAGGTTTACTCTGAAATTGAGGTCAGGGAAGTTATTGAAAAGCTGGGAAAAGATGAAAAGCTTGCTATATTGTTTGTTGCACCGCTCGTGGCAATAGAATCAGGACTTGAAAATCTTCCGGAACAACTGGACAGTTTAACTAAACTTATTGTTGGCATTGGTGAAGAACATGCCTTGTCAGAAATGGTCAAAATATGCCTTATAACACAAGGCGCGGTCTCTTTAGAAGGTGTAGCATTTAATCCGCTCCAGGCTTCCTTCCTTGGCCTTGGTCGGGTTACAGCACTGGAGTATCCGCAGATTTGGGGTGGTATAGTGGATTTGGACATTCTACTTCCGGGTCAGTCTTTGCGAAAACTTCTGAGCTTTATAGCTGATAAAGGGGATGAAAGAGAAATAGCTCTACGGGGTGAAACCACGTTTGCCTCAAGACTCATGAGGTTGCCGGTTAAGAGTGGGCATGAAAACCAGATGTTCAAGGCTGATGCATCTTACCTTATTACTGGCGGAACAGGTGCGCTTGGCCTGGTATTGGCTGAATCTATGGTTGCGTCAGGCGTTCGTCATATTTGCCTGATGGGACGCACAGAACCTGCTGGAGAAACTGCACAACGTATTACAGAGATGGCATCTAATGGGGCTTCAGTAGTTTTTGTTCAGGCTGATGCAACGTCTGTTGCTGATCTTGAAAATCTATTTGAAACCATAACTAAGACAATGCCTCCACTTGCAGGAGTGTTTCATCTTGCTGGCGCGTTGGGTGATGCACCGCTCTTTTCTCTTGACAGCAAGCGGTTTCAGAACATTTTAGGATCAAAGGCTATAGGCGCTTGGAACCTGCACAAGCTTTGCGAGAACATGGAGCTGGATCATTTTGTACTCTTCTCATCCGTAGTTGGACTACTGGGCAACAGAGGACAAGGCGCTTACGGCGCGGCCAACTCTTTTCTGGACGGCCTGGCACTGATGCGGCGTAGCATGGGATTGCCTGTTGTCAGTATTGCATGGGGACCTCTTTCAGGCGGTGGGATGGCGGAGTCATCTGATACTGTTTTGAAAATGTTTGAACGTCAGGGTTTTGGTCTTATTCCAGCAAACACAATGATTGCGCTGCTTGATCAACTGCTGTTTATGGATGTAACCTGCCCTGTTGCAATCCAGGCAGACTGGAACCGTTTCAGGGAAGCAAGCAAGCTGCCTGCCGGAGGAGTATTATCAGGGCTTGTTTCGCGTGAACAGCATCAAGCGCAAAAAGTAGATGAATCTTCATCAATCATGCAGGATTTGCAGGGTGCTGATCCTGCAAAGCGCAAGATAATACTGATAAAACATATTCAGCAGCGTGCCGGAGAAGTTATCGGTATACCGCCAGAGCGGTTGGATAGTACGATTCCTCTGCTGGATCAGGGGCTGGATTCCCTTATGGCGGTAGATTTGCGTCATGCGGTGGTCAAGGATTTTGGTGTCGAGATAACGGTGGCGACGCTGTTCAATATTCCGACACTTGAAGGTCTTGCCACTTATCTACTTGAAGAACGTCTTGGATTATCTGACGCCGAGCCTGCTTCAGTTACTGCAATGTCTGACATTGCTGATTCTGCGAGGGATTTGCTGGCAGAGCTGAAGGGTCTGATTGATTGAATTTTTCTCTGAATCAGTTGTCTCTTCCTCCTTATAAAAGGATAACAGTCCATGTCTGATCAGAATAAGTATCAAGAGGCCCTTAAGAGGGCAACTTCAAGCATTGAAAAACTTGTTTACGAAAACGATCGCCTTAAAAAAAAAGATCCGATTGCAATAATTGGTATGGGGTGTCGTCTCCCTGGAGGAGCAAATTCACCTGAGGAATACTGGCGCTTATTGGCTGATGGGCTGGATGCAATTTCCGTTGTACCAGCCGAACGGTGGGATGTTGACCGCTATTATGATGAAAATATGGATGCCGTCGGCAAGGCGTATGTTCGCGAAGGGGGCTTTCTAAACTGCTCCCCATTTGATTTTGATCCTCGTTTTTTTGGCATTACGCCTAAAGAAGCAAAGGCTCTTGATCCGCATCAACGTTTGCTTCTGGAGTTGGCGTGGGAAGCGCTGGAGAACGCGGGGATTAATCCTGCCTCGCTGACCGGGAGTCGAACCGGGGTTTTTGTCGGAATGTCTGGCAGTGATTATGACGGCGCTCATCTTAGATCAGGCGATTTTTCACTTATTGATCCGTATTCACTTACCGGTATAATATCCAGCACAGCCGTCGGGCGCATCTCATATATTCTCGGTCTGGAAGGGCCGAGTGTTCCGGTTGATACGGCTTGTTCCTCTTCATTAGTTGCGCTGCATCTGGCCTGTCGCTCTCTTCAGGCCAAAGAGTGCGATCTCGCACTGGTTGGCGGTGTAAACATGATGCTGACTCCGGAACTGCTGGTTGCCTTTTGTAAGTTGCGTGCACTTTCGCCCGATGGCCGCTGCAAAACATTTGACGCTTCCGCTAACGGTTATTCCAGAGGCGAGGGGTGTGCCATGATCGTCTTGAAGCGTCTGGAAACTGCACAACAAGATGATGACCGGATTTTGGCGGTGGTCAGGGGGAGCGCACTTAACAATGATGGTCGTAGCAATGGGATGACTACCCCTAACGGCTTGGCGCAGCGTCGAGTTATTGGCGCTGCTCTGGAGGATGCTTCCTTGCAGCCGGGCGATATTGACTATATCGAAGCCCATGGCACCGGCACTCCCCTTGGTGATCCGATAGAGGCGGAAGCTATTGCTGCTGCACTTGGAAAGGGTCGCGACGATACAAATCCGATTCTGATCGGTTCGGTCAAGACCAATATCGGCCATCTTGAGGCGGCTGCCGGAGTAGCCGGAATCATAAAGCTTGTACTGGCTATCGAGCATGAAATAATTCCGCAGCATCTTCATTTCTCTACGCCAAATCGCCACATTCCGTGGCAACAACTTCCGTTAAAAGTTGTTTCAAAAGCAGTTTCATGGCCACGCTCCGCACGTCCGAGAAGGGCAGGAATCAGTGGATTCGGATTCAGTGGCACAAATGCCCATGTAATACTGGAAGAGCCGCCGTTGCGGGAACAATCGAGATATAAGGATGGTCGCACCAGTTATCTGCTGGTTCTGAGCGCTGTTGATGAAACTGCACTGCGTGATCTGGCTGCTCTTTATGTAAAATATCTTGAGAATGCGGATCCAGCTTCGTTGTCGGCAATTTGCAATACTGCGTCGTCCGGAAGAAACCGCTTTCCGGCCGGTTTAGCCGTTGTCGGTACCACACCAAAGGAGTTGGCGCTACGGTTGTCAGCTTTTTATGATCAAGGAACCACTACCGGCGTATACCCGCGTAATGCCAAGTTGGCGGAAAAGAAAAAACCTGTGTTTCTTTTCACTGGCCAGGGCTCCCAGTACCCCGGTATGGGCAAGGATTTATATGAAACGGCACCGGTATATCGCGAAATCCTTGATTTGTGCGATTCCCTTTTCGCACCGCTGATCGGACGTTCAATTCGTGATCTGATGCATAACGGCAGCGAAGAGGAACTAGCTCGCACAATCTACACGCAACCGGCCATTTTCAGTTTGGAATATTCGCTGGCTCAGCTCTGGCGATCATGGGGGATATCGCCATCAGCAGTTCTGGGACATAGTATTGGTGAATTAGTTGCGGCCTGTATATCTGGCATTCTTTCTTTGGAAGATGCCGTTACCCTTGTTGCTCATCGTGGACGACTAATGAATGCATTGCCTCCTGGAGGTGTCATGGCCGCAGTACTCTGCCCGGAAGCAGATGCGATACCGGTTATAGCGCCTCACGCCGGTCAGGTTTCTGTAGCTGCGGTCAATGCTCCCGGAACGGTGGTTATCTCTGGCGAGCAGGCTGGTGTTGCTGCAGTGCTCGAAGCGCTCAAGCTGCGCGGAGTGTCCACACAGTATCTGACCGTCTCCCATGCTTTCCATTCGCACTTGATGGATCCGGCTCTTGATGAGTTTGAAAAAATTGCTTCCGGTATGACGTTCCATGAAGCTTCAGTTCCGGTGATCTCCAATGTTACCGGCAAACCTGCAAAAGGTGACGATCTCCGATCGGCCGCATACTGGCGGAAGCATCTTCGTGGCGCGGTACGTTTCGGTGATTCGATTGATTGCCTGAAACAGCAGGAACATAGCCTTTTTCTGGAGATCGGAGCCACCGCAACACTCTGCTCTTTTGTGCGTCAGACAGCCGGAACATCGTGTCGGACGGCAGCTTCTCTCAAGCGCGGAGTCTCTTCCTGGTCTACCATTACTTCGGCCATGGGCGAACTCTTTGCGGCAGGCGTAAACATTGACTGGAAAGGGTATGACGCGCCATATCGAGCGGGAAGGGTTGCACTGCCGACATATCCGTTTCAGCGGGAACGCTACTTTATGAATTTGACTCTTGAGCCGCGCAGCGGAGTAAAGAGTGCCGGATGCTCTCCGCTGGTCAGGGTACACCCATTGCTCGGCGGCAAACTGGATTCGCCTTCAACAGAACTCCGCTTTGACAATACTTTGGATACAAAGCAGGATGCCTGGTTGAAGGGGCACACCATTCACGGGGCGGTCATTATTCCGGCAACCGCCTATATAGAGACAGCTCTTGCCGCCGTAGCGAGTGAAACGTCCCTAATTCATCCGCATCTTCTGGAACAGTTACGTTTTTTGTCTCCCCTGATTCTGTCTGAAAAGCCGAAAACCATTCAAACCATATATAACAGAGAAAAAGGAACGGTAGAGATATTCAGCCTTACCAGCGAGGGGCAATGGCAGCTCCATGCAACAATGGCCACCCGTTCAATAGAGGCGGCGTCATTTTCCGTCCCTGAGCATAAACTGATACACGGCGAAGGCATTGAAAGAGAGCGGGATGCCTTTTACGACGATATGCTGGAGATAGGTTACCGCTATGGTGGGGTTTTCAGAAGTGTTCGTAACATCAGGCTCCAGGGTAGTGATGTTGTGGGAAACGTGGATATTCCGGAAGAGGCAACGCAAGGGTTTATCCTTCATCCTGCTTTGCTTGACGGTTGTCTCACACTTGCCGGGGCATCGTTTCTGTACGGAGTGGAGCCTTCACCTGATGGAATTGTTCTGCTGCCGACCTCCATCGAATCCTTGATCTTCTCCGGCGAGTCGGTTTCCAATCTGTCTGTACGATGTCTGCAACGTGAACGGAACAATCTTAACGCTACGTTTGATTTGTATGCGACAAATCAGAATGGTAAGCCTGTTATCCAGATTATCGGTCTTGTTATGCGGCAAATCAGGAATGAATATTTGATTCAAAGAGATGATTCATCCATTACAAAACTTCTCTACAGTCAGGTCTGGCGTGAACTGCCACCTGCTGCTTCCGCTGTTCCATTAACCGGAAAATGGCTTGTGCTTGCCGATAAGAGCCGCTTTTGCGATCCTGTTGTTAAGGCGATCAGGTCTATGGGTGTTGATCTGGTAGAAATGACGGCATTACCAGGTGACTACTATAATAATGTGAACAGCGCGGCTGATCCATGCTTTTTTGATGAACTTCAGCGACTGCTGGCAAGGCTATGCGATGGTGATTCCGTTTTGACAGGTATCATCTCTCTAGGTAATGATTCTCTGTCTATCAACCTCAATCTGGTTCGGGCGCTGCTTGCCGCAAACATCAGTCCACGCTTGATATTAGTTACATCTGCTGTGTATAACCCTATGTCTACTGATAGTGAGATTAGTCCTCATGGTGCTGCTATATGGGGTCTGGGATCCACCATTGCATCTGAGTCGCCGCAATTTTCCAGCCGGTTGATGGACCTTTCACCGATCCCGGATTCTGATGAACTAGCCGCTTTTATAAATGAAATCTCTGCCGTAGATGGCGAAGAACGTATGGTGTTGCGTGGTGGCAGGCGGTTTGTTACACGCCTGGTACAAAATAGCGATAAAACGGCACAGAAACAGCGACACACCAGCAATGGCGTTATTGTTAGCCAATCAGCAAGTTATCTGATTACTGGCGGACTTGGAGTGCTTGGTATTGCGGTTGCCGGCTGGCTTGTTGATGAGGGATGCAGACACCTGGTTCTTATGGGACGCAGCGAACCGTCGCCTGAGGTTGCCACTGTGGTTGAAAAATTCCGTCAGGCAGGAGTCAAAGTACTGGTTGTGACAGGTGATGTAGCGCATGAAAACGATGTTTCAAGGATTATATCAGAGATCCGTTCAACCATGCCGTTGCTCAAAGGTATTTTTCATGCGGCCGGTCTGCTGGATGATGCAATGCTGACGGACCTTGATCTTCAAAAGCTGGATCGGGTTATGAGGCCGAAAATCGAAGGTGCCTGGAATCTGCACAGAGCCACAGAACAAAATTCTCTGGATATTTTTGTACTTTTTTCCTCCCTTACAGCGGTTACCGGTAGTCCTGGTCAAGCCAACTATGCTGCGGCTAACGCGGCACTTGACGGTTTTGCCCGTTGGCGGCGCAGTTGTGGACTTGCGGCGGTTTCAATAAATTGGGGACCATTTGCTGAAGCCGGTTTGGCAGCCCAGGAAGAAAAATCTGAAAGGTTGGCTGCCCGAGGCATCAAGAGTATATCCGTTGAAACCGGCTTGCTGGCACTGGCGACGATACTCCGGGAGAATTTTATCGAGCAATCTGTTGCAGATATTGATTTGCAGCGATTAGCATTATTTATTCCGTACAGCAACAAAGGGTTTTATACTGAACTTTTTGCCAATTCAGTGACCGCTTCCAGTGGTACAAGCAGGGAAAACGCACATCTGGCTAATCTCAGAAAGGTTTCGCCTGAGGAGCGTCCTGCGATTATGCTTTTGCTGTTACAAGAACTTGCCGCAGTTGTTACGGGGCAGAGTGATCCTGAGCGTATCGAAATTGATCGGCCTTTGCAGGAGCAGGGTTTTGATTCCCTGATGGCGGTTGATCTGCGCAATCTGATAACAAAAACATTTTGTGTGGAACTGCCGGTGTCGCTGTTGTTTGATTATCCCACAATAGAGAAGATTGGGCGTTTCATTCTGGATGACGTACTGAACTGGCAGGATGGTAGCGAGGCTGTAGCCGCTCCAGTTGCTGCCGCTGAGTCTGAAAAATCGGCAGATGATCTGGTTGATGAGATAGAGCAGCTTCTGATGGCTTAGACCAGGTAATTGGGCTTTTTGCCTCAGAAAAATAAAATGGAGATAAATGTGACTGAATACAAACCAATGCAAGTTATGCCGGATGAGCCAGGATATGGTGCGGGTGACGTTCTCGTTCTTATTGGTGAGCTTTTCGGACGAGGCTATGCCAACGGCATGGTTGTTGAGGCAAAACGTCTTGGCATGACAGTAATCGGAACAACTGTGGGGCGACGTGATTCGGACGGCACACTCAGGCCATTGTTACCTGAGGAGCTGAAGGAAGCGGAGGCTTTGCTGGGTGGCAGGATCATTAATATCCCTCTTGAGGCTGGATTTGATATGGAGGCTGTAGATGGTCAGCCTTCGCTGATTGAACAGATGAGAAAGACCGACCCGGCAGATATGCAACTAACAAATGTCAGTGAATCCTTCATAGAAAATGCCAGGGATTCTGGGACGGCTCGTTTTCGCAAGGCAATAGCGCGGCTAGCGTCGGAGCTTTTGTCTGTAATACCGGTCGGAGTCAATGTTGTCTGCGCCCATATCATGGCCGGTGGCATACCGCGCGCGCGCATGGTAATGCCATTTCTTAACAGAGTATTCAAAGGGATTGGCGGTCCCTTCATGTCGTCGGAAGCGTTCAGTAAAAGCAGGCTGGGTCAGATATGCAATTTCGGTTTCAATGAGGTTTCCGCTGAAACCTTTAGCTATTTTATTGAAGAAACCACTTCACTCAGGGAGCGAGTCAAATCTGCAGGTACTCATATCGCGTATATCGCGTACGGCTATCATGGAACCGGTGTGCTTGTTGGAGGCATGTATCGCTGGCAGTCATATACTCCCTATCTTCCGGGTGGTGCCAAGATTCGACTCGAAAATATTGCGGCAGATGCCTTTACAAAGGGAATCACTGCGACGGTATTCAACTGCCCGGAAATACAGACCAATTCAAGTGCTCTTTTTATAGGATGTGAATTATCGCTTTATCCGTTGCTTTCCTCTATCCGGCAGATTGTGGGCGATTCTGCGGTGACTCCCCTATATGAGCGTTGCCAGTTGATGCTGAAAGACGGAGAAACTCTGGAGAGCCTTCTGGAGCAAGCAAATATCTATCTGGAGTCCTCGGTTATTGCTGAGCTCTTTGATTTTAACAAATGGCCACTGCACAATACGCCGGACCAGAGCGCATCAACGCTAACCACTTCTGCCGAGCTGTTTTCCATGCATCGAGATCAGAAAATACTTGTGAGCGCCGAGCTGTCGCGGATTGTCTTTTTGGCAACCGGTTGTTTGATGCTGCATGCTTCGAGGAATCCTGGCGCTGCGACACTCTGGTTAAACCACGACATTATTGCCTCATTACTGAGTAGTAACTCTTTCAGAAGCAGAATACTTCCTTACTGATTATTAATAACCAGATTTGGATCGGAGGAAACAGATGGAGACGAACATAGAGATTGAAAACGTTGAACCAGCCACGGTGTTATCAGATGAAATGCCCCTAAAAAATGCAATTGACGAGGCAACCATTTTGCGTGCGGAAAACTGCATAAAAAACCATGTTATCGCTGCAATGGGTGTAGGTTTGATCCCTTCAGGTTTAGTGGATGTAGTTGGCATTACAGCCATTGAAATCAAGTTGATTTGTGATCTGGCAAAGATTTACAGTTTTCCGGTTCCCAACAAACTGGTGGTATACAAAATATTGATCTCGCTGTTTGGCAGTCTCGGCGTAGTCTACTTTTCCAGTAAAATGCATTCAGCCTTCAAAGGGGTGCCGCTGATAGGTCATGCCGTTTATGTGGGATTGCTTTCAGGTACTGGTGGCGCGGCAGTTTATGCGGTTGGTAAGATTTTTCAGGAGCATTACGAGTCTGATGGCACTTTCCTCAGTAAAGATAATAAGTACATCAGAAATTATTTTAAGGAGAAATATCAGGAGGGGAAAGGTGCAGTAAAGCATTATGCCCAAGAAGCACGACAAAAAATAGTTCACCCTGTTCCCACACACTAACCCTGATAAACAGGATGTATCATGACCAGTGAACAGGAACAAAAATATCGCGACACCCTGGCGAAAGCCAGCGCCAGAATTAAAGAGCTGATGGCACGGGTGAATGAACTGGGCGGAACAGGGCGGATTGCGGTTGTCGGCATCGGCTGCCGATTTCCTGGCGGTGCTGATTCTCCGGAGACCTTCTGGAAGCTTCTCGAAAACGGTGTTGATACAGTTACAGACGTACCGGCCGACCGGTGGAATGTTGATGATTGGTACGATCCCGACCCATCGGCGCCAGGGAAGAGTTATACCAGGCGGGGGGCTTTTCTCAAGCTCGACGAACTGAAACATTTCGACGCATCTTTTTTCGGCATTTCTCCACTTGAGGCTTCCTCTCTTGACCCTCAGCAACGGTTACTGATGGAGACAGCCTGGGAGGCGGTGGATCGTTCAGGCACTGATCCAAAGAGTTTGCGTGGGAGTCGAACCGGCGTATTCGCCGGGGTCTGCGGTTCCGATTATGCTCAGGGGGCTTTGCACAGCGGCGATACCCACGTTATCAATCCCTACAGTATCACCGGCGTACTTCCCAGCATCGCTGCAGGGCGGCTTTCCTACCTGCTCGATCTGCATGGCCCGAACATCTCTCTCGATACAGCCTGTTCCTCTTCCCTCGTAGCTATTCTGTTGGCCATGAAGAGCCTTTTGACCCGCGAGTGCGACGCTGCGCTGGCCGGCGGCGTCAACCTGATGCTGACGCCCGGAGTTTATGTGGCGCTTTCCCGCATGAATGCCTTGTCTCCCGACGGCGTTACCCGGGCTTTTGGCGAAAACGCCAATGGTTTTGTGCGCGGGGAGGGGTGCGGCATTTTGTATCTCAAACGTCTGGAGGATGCGGAAAACGCTGGCGATCCGGTAATTGCGGTTCTGCGGGGCGGAGCCATGAATCATGACGGCCAGAGTAACGGTTTGACCGCTCCCAACGCTCTGTCCCAGCAGGAGGTTGTCCGTAGCGCCCTCTCTCGGGCCGGTATGACGGCGGACGAGATCGACGCGATTGAAACGCACGGCACAGGCACCCCGCTCGGCGACCCGATTGAGGCAAGATCACTTTCGGAGGTATTCGCTGCAAAAAGTGAGCTTCCGGTCGGATCGGTCAAAACCAATATTGGCCATCTGGAGGTGGCCGCAGGGGTTGCCGGGGCAATCAAGGCGATCCTCATGGTCAACCGCTGCATGCTTCCACCCAGCCTGAATGCGCAGCAGCTCAACAGTCACATCCCATGGGACAGCATACCAGTTCGGGTTATGCGTGAACTTCGTCCCTTTCCGGAGACCGGACGCCTGCGTGCCATGGGAGTCAGCTCTTTTGGTTTCAGCGGCACTAACGCCCATCTGATTGTCCAGGAGTTCCGGCGTAAAGACGGAATGGTGTATCCGCTCTCCCTTCGTATGCCTCACCCGTTTCAGCGGCAGACTTACTGGATTGATCCGATGGCGATGTATAAGCGAAAGGGCTCCCACTCCTCCGGCCATCCCCCGACGGGTGGGGTGGAAATACCCGAAAATATCTTTTTGGATTCCGGTACTGATGCCTCGACTGTTCTTGCCTCGCTGACTGCCATGGTCAGCTCCGTATCCGGGATGGATATTGTCCGGCTTGATCCGAATATCAATCTGTTCGAGCTGGGTCTGGATTCCCTGATGCTGATTCAGCTTAGGGATACTGTAAATCGCGATTACGGAGTGACCCTCGAACTGGCTCATCTTATGGATGACGCCAATACACTCGGGCGGCTTGCTGAGTTCGTCGCTACGCGTGTCGTTATTGCCCCAACTCAGTCCGTTCGAGCGACGGCGGTTGCTTCGCAATTAACCATTCCCGGAATCGGAGACGCCGGAGTGGATCAGTTTTTTTCGGCTCAACTGGATCAAATTAGACATCTCATGGAGCAGCAACTAAATGCATTGCGCCTGGGAGGGGGGCTTCCGCCAGAACGGAAAAAACTTAATTTCCGCACGTTGATTCTTGACGATGAGTCGGGATGCCTGACAGATCATCAGCGTGCATTTGTCGCACATCTAATAACCCGCCACACCATCCGCACAGCCCGTTCAAAGGAGCTTGCCCAACGTCATCGCAGCTATCAGTCTGACTGGATCAACACCCTGGCGTACCGTGGCTGTCTTAAGGAACTGGTCTACCCGATCGCATCCGCCTCTTCCAGCGGTGCATCCTTTACCGATATCGACGGCAATGAATTTCTCGATCTTGCCATGAGTTTCGGCGTCTCCTTCTTCGGGCATGCGCCATCATTTATCAACGATGCCATTACGGAGCGGCTTAGCCGTGGCATGGAGCTGGCAACCCAGATTCCTGAGGCGGGTGAAACCGCCGGACTCTTCTGCCGCCTGACCGGTATGGAAAGGGTCACTTTCTGTAATACCGGTTCCGATGCCGTAATGATGGCGCTCCGCATCGCCCGGACGGTAACCGGCCGTGACCGGATCGTGCTGTTTGCCGGTTCCTATCACGGCACCACCGATGGTGTTCTTGCCTTTGCCGATGACTCCGGCCAGGTTTTTCCCACTTCTCCGGGGATCACCTTCGGGGCTGTCGGTTCGGTCACGGTGCTTCCATACGGCACTGATGACTCCATCGCCGCAATTCGCGCCATGGCCGGTGAACTTGCCGCCATACTTGTGGAACCGGTGCAAAGTCGCAGACCGGGGTTCCAGCCTGTGGAATTTTTGAAGGAACTCCGTGCAATTGCAGATAAGAGCGGTGCAGCGCTGATCTTCGACGAGATGATCACAGGTTTCCGAACTCATCCCGGAGGGGCACAGGCTCTGTTCGGGATTCGCGCTGATATTGCCACATATGGCAAGGCAGTAGGCGGTGGGATGCCGATCAGCATGGTTGCCGGGAGCGCACGTTTCCTCGATGCTGTTGACGGCGGTTTCTGGGAGTACGGTGACGACTCGAAGCCTGAGGCAGAGGTGATGTTCTTTGGCGGCACCTTCTGTCGACACCCTCTTGCCATTGCTTCCTCTCTTGCCGCACTCCGCTACATGGAACAAAAAGGACCGGCACTCCAGGAAACGGTAAATCTGAAAGTTGATCGACTGGCTCGTGAGCTGAATGGATTTTTTGTTGAGAATCGGATTCCCATGCTGGTTCAGCATTTTGGTTCCCTGTTCCGTTTCGAATCCTACGGCCAGTATGCCCTTCTTTTGCAGCCGCTTGAGATGGATCTGTTCTTCTACCTGCTTATGATCCGGGGAATCTTCACTTGGGAGCGTCGCATCTGTTTCCTCTCTACTGTTCACACTGATGACGACATTTCCAGGATCATTATTGCCGTTAAGGAGAGTATCGCTGAGCTTCGTGCCGGAGGATTTTCCTTTGAGGGTGCGCCTCCGGAATCACCTCAGAAAGATTCCCTCCACCCTGCTCCCCTAAAGCAAAGGGAGAGAGAGAATGTCGTTGTCATTCCGATGTCCTCGATGCAGCGACGGATCTACATTCTGAGCCAGTATGATGACGGAGATACACCTTACCATCTCACCGGAGCGGCTCTCATCGAGGGGGCGCTGGACGTGGGTCTGGTGACTTCTGTATTTGAGGAGCTGGTTTTCCGTCATGAAAGTCTGAGAACCAGCTTTGAAATGCGTGACGGAGATCTGGTGCAATGTATTCATGCACTTTCGCCGTTGACTGTTGATTGCCGCGATGCTCTTACGGATGATCCTGATGAGGAGTTTTTGCGGATTGTCGAGCAGGGGACGGCTCGCTACTGCTTATCTGAGCTGCCTCTCATGCGGGTTGCCGTCGTTCGTTTTTCAGCTACCCGGTTCATACTCCTTCTCGATATTCACCATATTGCGGCTGACGGTTTTTCCATCAATATTTTGATCAGCGAGTTCGTGCGCCGCTACTCCGGAGAGCTGCTCCCCCCACTTCAACGTCACTATCGGGATCACGTCGAGCAACAGCAGCGTTATCTGCATGGCACCGGGGGAGAACGTGACGCCACCTGGTTGAGCGAACGATTCTCTGGAACCCTGCCGACGCTGCATCTCCCCTACGATTTTTCGCGTCCTCCACAGCTCTCTTTTTCGGGAGACCTGGTACGCTTCAGGTGTGATGCAGAGAAGACAAAACGACTCAAACATTGTGCCGGAGAACATGGAACCACACTGTTTATGCTGCTGCTGGCTTCTTTTTATGCCCTGCTCCACCGCCTCTCTGGTGAAAATGATATCATAATCGGCACACCGATAGCGGGGCGTGATCAGGATTACATGGGGGTTATCGGTATGTTTACTGATACCCTTCCGGTCAGGGGAGCGATTGACGGCTCTACCCGTTTTGATACCTTTCTGAAGAGGATGAGCAGGGAGACTTTTCAGGCGTTTGAGCACCAGCAGTTTTCCTTTGAACAACTTCTGGAATTATTAAACCTGCGAACCGATGTAAGCCGCAACCCACTTTTCGATACTTCGTTCGTTTTTGAAAAAGCTGACGACCGGATAATGCGGATCAAGGATCTGACGGTGACTCCTCTGGCGATTCCGGGGAAAACTTCAATGTTCGATCTGAGCATCGAGGTGGCTGAAGAGTATGGGGAACTCTCCTGTTTCCTGGAGTATTCGACCAGTCTGTTTACCAGGGAGACTGCGGAGCGATGGACAGGGTATTACCGGAGAATACTGGATGCAGTACTGCAAGCCCCGGAAACACCGATTGACGCTATCAGTATGATTCCGCCGGAAGAGCAGGAACTGCTGCTCGCCGGTGGTGAAACGGTCGGCTCAGTTTCCTGTTTACCTGAAACTACCATTGTGCAGGCTTTGCAGGAACAGGTACTCCGCACTCCTGACCTCCCCGCGCTTATCTATACTCCGATCGGGAGCAGTGCTGATGACACAAGTATTTCATATTTCGAGATGAACTGCCTGGCAAACCGTCTCGCTCATTATCTGATCAAAACACACAATCTGCGGAGTGGCGATCTTGTAGCTATTCCGGCGGGACGAAGTCCTGAGCTTGTAATTGCGCTTCTCGCCATACTCAAGGCCGGCGCGGCCTATCTGCCTATTGAGCGCTCCCTGCCGGAGGAACGTATTTACTACATTCTTAAGGATAGCGAAGCCGTCTTCATGCTTTCAGATCATGATGAACCGGTGCGCGCCGTTACGACCATAAATCTCGTAAAGCTAAAGGATGAGTTGACGCTATTCCCTGATGACAACCTCTCTTACACTCCTGGCGCCTGCGATCTGGCGTATGTTATCTACACATCAGGTTCCACAGGGCTTCCCAAGGGGTGTCTGATCGAGCATCGCAGCCTCTTGCACTACTGTTCATATTTTGTGAACTATTATATGGGAGAAACCGGGTTCGGGACTTTCGGTCTGTTCACCACACTTGCCTTCGATATGACACTGGCAAGCATCTATCCCCCCCTTATGGTCGGTAAGCCGCTCTACATCTATCCTGACACCATGGATATTACAGATATCCTGAGGCACACATTCGACTCCGCCACGGTCATTGATGCCATCAACATCACCCCGTCACATATCTCCATGCTTGAACATCTGAAGATTGAACATAGCAATGTGGGACTGGCCATTGTTGGTGGCGAGACGTTCACCATGGAGCAGGTACGGATGCTCCGTCGCCTGAATCCGGAAATGCGTATTTACAACGAGTACGGTCCCACCGAGTTTACCGTAGGATGTACCGCCACGGAAATTTTACCGGATGAGCAGCGCATTGTTATTGGCCGGCCGATTGTCGGAACGGGCGTTTATATCCTGGATTCCGGCTTACGGCTCCTTCCGACCGGTGTGCCGGGTGAAATATGCCTTGGAGGAGCCGGAATTGCTCGCGGATACCTGAACATGCCGGAATTGACTGCTGAAAAATTTGCGCCGCACCCTTTCAAGCCGGGGGAGAAGATCTACCGAACCGGTGATATAGGCATCAGACGGGCTGACGGGGTATTTGAATGTCTGGGGCGCTGTGATGATCAGGTCAAAATCCGCGGATTCCGTATCGAGCTCGGTGAGATCGAACAGGCCCTGCTTGATATTGCCGGCATTAACGAGGCTGTCGTCATTGTGCGTGATGTCGGCACGTCGCGCGAACTGGCTGCGTTCATCACCGGCCCGGCTCCGGATAATGACGAGATACTGAGAACTCTGGCGCTGCGGCTCCCAGTTTACATGATACCACCCTATCTGGTGAGGTTGGAGCAGATACCGGTGAATCTGAACGGCAAGACCGATCGCAAGGCTCTCTCCCGGATAGAGCTAACCGCAGATGATAGCGCACGCTTTCAGGCGCGTTCGGTTTCTGCGCCGCGCACTGATCTGGAACGGCAGATGGTTGAAATATGGGAACAGGTGCTGCAGCAGGGCGCAATTGGTATCGAAGACAATTTTTTCGATCTTGGTGGTCAAAGCCTCAAAGCTGTGCAGGCGGTGGGGCGGATTCAGAAGGAGATGGGGCTGGATCTGAAGCTGCGTGATTTCTTCACCTCCCCGACAATTTCCCAGTTGGTGGAAATCGCCGGAACACGTGGTAAATCCGGGTTTGACGCAATACAGGCACTTGATATTCAGGATACCTACCTTCTCTCCCATGGCCAGAAACGATTGTGGCTGATGGATCAGATGGAGGGGGGATCGGCGGCGTACAATATGACTGGCGCTTGGTTTCTGTACGGTGAACTGGATGTTGAATGCCTGCAGCGCGCTGTGGATGCTACAGTTCAGCGGCATGAGATTCTCCGCACGACATTCGAGGTAGTCTCAGGAGAACCAAGACAGCGCATACACGACCGGATGAGAATTTCGATACGTGAACGAGACATCTCCCATGATGTCGATTGCTGCGAAGACTTCGAAGAGTTGGCGCGTCAAGATGGGATGCTGCCTTTTGATCTTGCGAGAGGGCCGCTGCTGAGGGTTCTGCTGCTGCGCCTCCCCTTTGACGACAAGAGGGGAGGGCGTTCAGCGCTGGTCTTCACCATGCATCATATCATCAGCGACGGCTGGTCCGTCGGAGTGCTGATTCGTGAACTTTCACAACTCTACGGTGGGCTTTCGCCTGATCTGCTCCCCGGATTACGGATTCAGTATAAGGAGTACGCGGCGTGGCATCATGCTCTATTGACCGGCCTGGCTGGTGAGGAGGGGAGGAGTTACTGGCGTTCGGCGCTGGCCGGAGAACTCGCTCCGCTCAATCTGCAGACGGATTTTTCCCGTCCGGAAAAAATGAGTTTCAATGGTGCCAGTCTGCCGTTCAGGCTTGACCCGGAACAGACTGCCGCACTTCACAGGTTGAGTTCGGAAAGAAACTGTACGCTGTTTATGACGCTGTTGGCGGCTATCAAGCTGCTCCTCCACAGCCGGACTGGCCAGGAAGATATTGTGGTTGGTACACCGGTCGCCGGTCGTGAGCACCCCGACCTGGAAAACCAGATCGGTTTGTACCTCAATACCCTGCCGCTCAGGGATGTTGTGAGGGGCGAAGAGCCGTTTGTCAATCTGCTGGATCGGGTGCGGGCAACCACTATGGATGCTTTTTCCCATCAGTTTTATCCCTTTGACAGGATGCTCGAGGATCTGGGAGTAGAGCGTGATCCTGCCAGGAATCCGTTGTTTGATGTGCTGTTTGTACTTCAGAACGGCGTTGATGGCGATTTTTCGCTGGGCAACTTGCATACTGAACCGTTCATGGAAGATGCCCTGATGAGCAAGTTCGATCTCATGTTCGATTTCAAGGATAGCGAAGAACTCACAGGTAATATCGAATACTGCACCGACCTGTTTCTTCCGGAAACTGTGGCACTGCTTGGCCAGGATCTGGTCAGGATTATTGCTGCCGTCACTGAAGATTGCACCAGGACGGTCGATGAACTCTGCACTTCCCTTGTGAGCGAACAGGAGAAAAGGGCTCAGACAGAACTGCTTCAGGCGGCAATGGCGGTGGATGAGGATTTTTAGTACCTTGGCAATTTCATTACAGGATGGAACATGAACTTTACTCTGATTGAGCAGTTGGCCGGTTTTGGCGTCATAACGAAACTTGGCGACAAAACATTTGAAGCGGTGAACTCCTTCCTCGTGCGGACGGCGCGTGATCCCGCTCCGGTCGATGATGATACCGTTGACTCTCCTGAAGCCACTCCGATTGCCGGAGAACCAGAAATTGATCTCGTAGTCGGTACAAAGAGGGATGAGCAGCGTCTTGCCCTTTCTGTCGGAGCTTTGGCACTGACGGCATCGTCGGCCTCACTGCTTTCCTACTCGGGGGCAGCAATTAATGTTTATGTTCTGTATCCGATATTCAGACGCGGCTTTTACCGGCTGTTCATCAAGAGGCAATTTACCAATGACCTGCTGATTATTCTGGTAAATATCCTCCTCCTGTTGAGTGGCCATTTCTTCCTGTTGACCATGAGTACTGTAACCTTCTTTTTCGGAAGCTGGATTCAGTACCGAGCCAAGATGCGTTCGGCCAAGGAAATTTCCGACCTTTTTGCGACGATGCCCGGAAAAGTATGGCTGCTCAAAGACGGCATTGAAATTGAGGTGTCGCTGGAACAGGTGAAGGCGGGTGATCTCATCGTGGTGCATCCGAGCGAGATTATACCCGCAGACGGTTTTATCGTGTCAGGTTCATGCCAGATCGATCAGCACACACTGACAGGTGAATTCCAGTATGCTGAAAAAACCGTTGACGACAAGGTATTTGCCTCAACCATGGTTGTCTCAGGAGTCATCACGTACAAGGTCACGAGTGCCGGAAGCGATACATTGGCTCATCAGTTGAACGAAATACTGAAGCACTCGGTAGACAGCAAGACCCAGTTGAACATGAAAGGGGAGGAGTGGGCCGACAGAACCGCGCTTCCCATCGTGATTCTCGGCACTGTTGTGGCCGCCTCCGGCCAGATACTACATGGCATCATTATTTTGAAATTCGCCATTGGCAATACCATCAGAATAGCCTGTCCGCTTGGCACATTGAACTATATGACCATCCTGACCAGAAAAGGCATTCTGGTGAAGAGTTCCCGTGAACTGGAAAAACTCCCGGAAATCGACACCATGCTGTTCGACAAGACCGGTACCATTACCGAAGGGAAGCCGGTGGTACGAGAAGTAATACCTCTTGGTGCCGCTGACGGGAAGAGGGTCATCGAACTGGCGGCCATTGCCGAAAAACGGATGTCTCATCCAATTGCGATGGCAATCCTGGAAAAGGCCGATGAAATGGGGCTATCGATACCTGATATTGCGGAGAAGAGCTATACTATTTCAATGGGGATAACCGTTAAACTGCCTGATGGCGTGGTTACGGTCGGCAGCCGCAGGTTTCTGGAGTCGGAAGGGGTCGACCTGTCCGGCCATGCCAGCATTATTGACGAGTTGCTGACCAGCGGCTTTAATGTGGTTGTGGTGGCGCTGAACAGTGATGCAAGCGGGTTTATCGTGCTGGAAGAAGCGGTACGCCCTGAAATTGTCAGTCAGGTCGAGGCGCTGCGCGCACGGGGGATCAAACATTTCGGGTTGGTAACCGGCGACCAGGAACATTCGGCTCGCAGAATTGCCAAAGCCCTCAATTTTGACAGCTATTACCACAGCGTACTCCCTGAAAAGAAGGCTGACATCGTCAGGATGCTACAGGAAGAGGGTCGATCGGTCTGTTTCGTCGGTGACGGCATCAACGATGCCATTGCCCTGAAACAGGCCGATGCCTCTATCTCTTTCTCCGGCGCCTCAACTGCAGCCGCCGATTCGGCCAATATAATCCTGCTATCCGGTGGCTTTGAGAGCCTGGATAAACTTTTCGAGGTTGCCGAAGCGCTCAGAAACAATCTAAAAGAGAGCCTCACTCTGGCAGTGGCACCCTCAGTGGTAAATATCATTGGTCTTGTCACTATTCCGGAATACAGCGTACTTGCGGCGATACTGATAAAATTTGTCGGCAGAGGTGCCGCGATAGCCAATGCCATGTATCCGCTGGTTAAGGAGAAGAGGGAGAAGAACAGAATGTCTGAACCATGATTCACGCGATTCAGGGTGTGACAGGATTTATTTGTAGGGGCGGGTTCGTAACCCGCCCTGCCGGGATAACCACCAAACCCACGGATTTATCGTTTATGGTGGCGGGCGGGTTACGTAACGCAAATATCAAAGGCGGGCGGGACAGGGACCCGCTAAAATCAAAGGCGGGCGGGTCAGGGATCGCTAAAGTCAAAGGCGGGCGGGTCACGGACCCGCCCCTACGTTGGATTTCATGAAATATGATCCTGAGATTCATCATCGCCGTTCCATTCGCCTGAAAGATTACGATTATGCCCAGGCGGGGGCGTACTTTGTAACGATATGCGTCTGGCAACGGGAATGTCTGTTCGGCGATATTGTGGATGGTGAAATGGTGGTAAATGGTTTCGGTGAAATTGTGCGGTTTACTTGGCATGATCTGGTGAACCATGTTGCAAACATTGTATTGGATGAATTTGCAATCATGCCAAACCATGTACACGGCATCATAACAATCGAACTGGTGGATTCTCAGGAACAAGGAAAAAAGCACGGATTATCGGAAATCATCCGGCAATTCAAAACATTTTCCGCTAAACGAATCAATGCATCTCGTGGTAACTCCGGTGTGCCGGTGTGGCAACGCGATTATTACGAACACATAATCCGAGATGAGGCGGATTACAACCGGGTTTCCGATTATATTGTCACCAATCCAAAACGTTGGGCAGAAGACACGTTACATCCTGGCAATACGAAACAATCGTAGGGGCGGGTTCGCAACCCGCCCTGCCGGGATAACCGCCAAACCCACGGATTTATCGTTTATGGTGGCGGGCGGGTTACGTAATGCAAATATCAAAGGCGGGCGGGTCACGGACCGCTAAAATCAAAGGCGGGCGGGTCACGGACCGC
>CAYQMO010000003.1:21634-22736 GCA_964418315.1 uncultured Geobacter sp.
AAAGGCGGGCGGGTCACGGACCGCTAAAATCAAAGGCGGGCGGGTCACGGACCGCTAAAATCAAAGGCGGGCGGGTCACGGACCGCGCCCCTACAATATATGAAATAATATGGAGGTGTTATTCTTGAAACCCATAATCACGCTGCTTCTTACATTCTGCCTTTACCTTTAGATGTGTCAGAGTCATGTGCGGAATAGCCGGTATTTTTGATCGTAGGGGAGAGGGGAGGGTGGAAGCTTCTCTGCTGCGTGCTATGACCGACGCCCTGATGCATCGGGGGCCGGATGATTCGGGGTTTCATCAGGAACAGAACCTGGGTCTTGGTTTCCGGCGGCTGGCAATCGTTGACCTGGCCGGCGGTAATCAGCCGCTTTATAACGAAGATCGTACAATCGTGATTGTCTGCAATGGCGAGATATTCAACTTCAGAGAACTGCGCGAGGGTCTTGAGGCTAGGGGACATCTCTTCAGAACAGAGTGCGATGTCGAGGTGCTGCTGCACCTGTACGAGGAGGAAGGAGCCGATTTCATCCCCCGTCTGAACGGTCAGTTCGCCTTTGCCCTGTATGACACAGCCAGGCGTCGACTACTGCTGGCGCGGGATCATGTCGGTATCGCGCCGCTCTTTTATACCGAGGCCGACGGGCTGTTCCTCTTCGCTTCCGAGATCAAGGGGCTGCTGAAGCATCCTGCCGTAGTGCGGGAAGTTGATCTGACCGGCCTTGATCAGGTCTTCGCCTTCCCGGGGTGCCTTGCCCCCCGCACCATGTTCAAGGGGATCAGAAGTCTGGAGGCGGGACATTTTCTGCTGGTGGATGTGCAGGGGATTACGGATCGCCAGTACTGGGATATGGACTACCCTGAAGAAGGGGCTTGCGCGTACAGGGACGAAGGGTATTACCTTGAACGTCTTGATGATGAGCTGCAACGGGCGGTAAAGCTGCGGCTTCTGGGAGATGTGCCGGTCGGCTACTACCTCTCCGGCGGGCTTGATTCATCCATGATTGCCGGTATTCTGCACCATCTGATTCCGGAAGAGCGGAGGCACTCTTTTTCCATCGGTTTTGCCCAGCAGGAAATTGATGAGACCCGTTTTCAGCG
>CAYQMO010000003.1:22836-52364 GCA_964418315.1 uncultured Geobacter sp.
CGGCTGGAGCAGGGTGGTGACGACCAGTTTGATACTGAAGGGATGCTGGAGGCTGAACTCCGGGAGGAGCTCTGGGGTGATGACTCGTTCATCTACGAAAAGAATCTCTACGAGTTTCAGTTGGTCAGGGAGGCTCTTTATTCGGGGCATGTACTGGATCAGTTCCGTGATTTTAATTCTGTCCGTGAGGGGGTTATTGATAAAGCCAAACTTATCGGGCGGCATCCGGTACACCGGCGCTCCTATATCGACCTGAAGCTTCGTCTGGCATCGCACCTGATTTCTGATCATGGTGACCGAGCTGCTTTCGCCAACTCTGTGGAGGCCAGATATCCGTTTCTCGATATCAATCTGATGCAGTTTGTGCGGGAAATTCCACCAGAGATGAAACTGAACGGACTTACGGAAAAATATCTGTTGAAACGTCTCGGGGAGCGCTATGTACCTGCCCCGATCCGGGAACGCCAGAAGTTCGGTTTCGTCGCACCGGGGAGCCCATATCTGCTGGGCCAGGGGTTGGAGTGGGTACGTGATCTGCTCTCTTCGGCGGTCATTGCCCGACAGGGTTACTTTAATCCGGATACTGTGGAGCGCTTGGTACAGCGTTACACTAGCCCAGGTTTCCACCTGAATGTCCCTTACGAGGACGACCTGCTGATGATCGTGCTCAGTTTCGGGGTGTTTCTGGAAGAGTTCGGGATGGCTGATTATTAGATAGTATCGGCTGATAAATCAAGAAAGGGAACGATATCCATGCAAGAAAACGGAAGCTTCAACACCTGCCCGGTCAACTCTCATACAGAGTGGGATCTCCTTGAAGAAGTGATCATCGGAAGTCCGGAAAATGCCGTTGCATCCTTCGGTGTTCCTGCTGACAGGTATGTCTATTCTGAGGATGAAATTGCCGAGATTGAAAGGTACCTGAAGCTTTATCAGCCCTATCCGCCTGAAATCATCACCGCTGCCAAACTTGCTGCCGAGCGATTTGCGGGTATACTCGAAGCAGAAGGGGTGATCGTTCGCAGAGTTGATGAGATTGATTATGCCACGGAATGTGCAGCACCTGACTGGAACGGGGTAAAAGGGTTTTGCGCCGCCAACCCCCGGGATCCGTTCATCGTTATCGGAGATCAGATCATTGAGGCTCCGATGTGTTCCCGCTCCCGCTATTTTGAGGGGAGGGCGTACCGCCGGCTGTTCAACGAGTATTCACGTAAAGGCGCACGGTGGGTATCTGCGCCGAAGCCGTTTCTGATGGATGAACTTTACAACCCTGATTTCGAGCGGGCTGATTCGCCAACACCGTATGTTCTTCACAACCTTGAACCGGTATTTGATGCCGCTGATTTTGTCCGATGCGGACGTGATATCATCGGTCAGCGAAGTCATGTCACCAATGACAGAGGGATAGAGTGGCTGCGGCGTCATCTTGGCAATGACTATACGATTCATCTCATACAAAGCCTTGATCCAAAACCTTCCCACATTGACACTACCCTGATGCCACTGGCTCCCGGAAAGGTTCTAGTCAACGCCACGTTCACAGATGTGGCAAAGTTGCCGGAGTTTTTCAAAAACTGGGAGGTGTTGATTGCGCCTGAGCCCGTACCGTATCAAACCCGTCCAAGGTTAATGAGCAACTGGATCAGTATAAACACCCTGATGCTTGATGAGAAGCGCATTGTTGTGGAGAAGCGGCAGGAGCCGCTGATCAAGGCGCTGAAAGAGTGGGGCTTTTCACCTATTACCTGCGACTTTGAGGACTATTATCCCTTTATCGGTGGTTTTCATTGCGCCACACTGGATATACGCAGAAGAGGAACGCTGCAGTCATATTTTTAGAAACCAATTTTGCTTAAGGACCCAATGAATAAAAATATTTTTATGAAGCCTCGATCCTGGCCGATTACTGTAAAGCTGTCAGTGGTCATGTTGCTTTTCTCGATCCTGCCGATGCTGGTAACTACTCAGCATGGTCTGAGCCGTGCGCTAGAAAATATCATGCTTTCAGAGATGGAAAATCTGCAGCGATTTGCAGTCGGCCTGGCAACCAGAATGGAACTGGTCATAGACAATACGCATAGTATAGCGACCTACCTCTCTTGGGATCATGACGTTGCCGTACTGCTCAGGAATCAAAATGATCAAACGCGTGCGAGGGTACTTGACAAGTTCCTGCGTCTCCAATCCTCCAATTCTGGCATAGATTTGATCAAAGTGGTTGATACCTCAGGAAAAACGGTGGTAAGCACAACTCCGACCCCGCCCAATTTGAAACTGATTTTTCGTGCCTACTTCCAGGAGGCTCTTAAAGGCAACAATTATGTTTCCAGTATTGAAGTCGGCTACCTGACTAAAAAAGCCGGAATGTACTTTTCTGCCCCTGTTATCGACTCACAAGGGGCTGTACTCGGTGTAACCATATTGAAGCTGAAAGCGTCCGCAGTCACCTCAATTACGGACGAGATCAACAAGAGCGGCAGCAAGAGAGCCTATATTGTCGATTCCAACGGAATTGTACTTTATCACCCAGATTCCCGACTGCTCTACAAAAGTCTGGCGCTATTACCGGCAGAGGTCAAAAAACGGATCGTCACGGAAAGACAGTTTATGCTTGATGATTTCGAAAGTCTTGGTTTGGATAAACTTTACAATATATTCAAGAGTTCACGTGATCCAGGTTACGCAACGTATCTCTCAACCCTGTCGCACCAAAATGAGTTGGTTGGGTTTGCGCCATTAAAAAAAACAGGGTGGACAGTTGCTGTGGAGCAGCCGGAAAAGGTGCTGTCCATTCCCCTCGGCGTGATTTATAAAGATTTTATGACCGGTGTGGCCGTGTTCGCCCTTTTTCTGATCTTGATGAGCATTTTTTTTGCCGGGACGTTCGTAAAACCGCTGCGTGTCGTAATGGAAGCGGCAAAAGCCGTTGAAAGGGGCGATTACCGTAATGCCTACGTTTTTCTATCGTCTGATGATGAAATTGGTGAAATGTCGAAAACATTTAATACAATGGTGGAGGGGGTACAGGCGCGCGAGAGAGAACGGGACATTCTCGGACGTGTTGTATCTCCGGAGGTGCGCGATAAACTGCTGTCCGGTGACGTGAACCTTGTTGGTGAAAACAGGAGAGTATCCATATTATTTTCTGACATCCGTGGTTTTACGACTTTTTCTGAACAGATGCATCCCCATGAAGTGGTCGCAATGCTAAATGAATACCTGGGCGAAATGAGCGAAGCGGTACGACACCATGGCGGCTACATCAATAATTTCATTGGTGATGCAATAGTGGTTATTTTCGGCGCGCCGCTGGGATGGGATGACAACGAAGAGAGGTCTTTGAGAGCGGCGGCGGAGATGAGAGCCCGTCTGAAGATTCTCAATATGCACAGGGCAAGCCAGGGAGAGCACATAATTGAATGTGGTATCGGGATAAGTACCGGCAAGGTGGTTGCGGGTCAGGTGGGTACGGCCGAGCGTTTTCTCTACACGGTAATCGGCGATGCCGTAAACATTGCGTCGCGTCTTGAGACTTTGACCAAGGATTATCCGGACAACCCGATTTTGATAAACGCGGCGACGTATGAAAAAGTTAAAGATATCAGCGGTTTTGATTTCAATTCGCTTGGCGCCGTGTTGTTAAAGGGGAAGGCGGAAGCTGTTGATGTGTATGCCTGCTATCCGGACGCAATTGCCTGAAACTATTCGTTGATATTTCAATAATGGTCACGACACTGCGCAATCAAGAGGATATCTCCTTCAACTGCATACACCAGCCGGTGGCAGTTGTCTATTCTGCGAGACCAGAAGCCAGTTAGCTGATGCTTGAGTGGTTCGGGCTTACCGATACCTGCAAACGGTTCACGCTGAATCTCCCGGATAAGCTGATTGATGCGTTTGAGCATTGACTTATCGGTCTTCTGCCAGTGGAGGTAGTCTTCCCACGCGGCGGTTGAGAATTTGATCATCATTCCGACAACTCTCTGATTTGTCCGCAACCCGCACGCAGTTCCTCAACCGATTCAAGCAACCGCTTGGCTCCTTGCGGGTTCCGGAGAAGATATGCCGTTTCTTCAAATGCGTGATAATCATCGAGGGATAGGATGACAACCGGCTTGCCTCGCTGGCTGGTCACTACTACAGGGACGTGGTCTTCATTGACTGATCGCATGACGTCCGCCAGGTGCTGCCGCGTAAAAGTGTAGGTCAGTGCATTCATAAATATCGTCTCCTTAGTGAATATGTACATAACATAGTACATATCTGTTTATAAATCAAGAAATTGACAACATATCGGAAGGTACTATGTTTTCTTTTATCGGCATGTTCATATTCAGCGGCTTTCTGGGAGCGTCCTATCTGTATAAACAGGCTGCCCAAAGTAATGGAAGTAAACGGAAAACTTCTGAAACGGCAAAACATCAACGGGAAACGTCAGAATCCGGCAAGCAGAGCATTGTAATGCCTGCTGTTGCTGAGCCGGCGAATGGGACGATCATTCAGGTGGAAATGGATGTTGATCACTACCTGGAGGTTTCCGGTGCGGGACTGGGACTGGCGGTTGCGGGGAATCTGCTGTTTCCCCCCCTGGGATTGTTAAGCCTTCCGATAATCGGATATGCGACATTGATGGTATTCGAAGATGCGTTGCATAATTTGAAAAAGAAAAAACTGCATATTTCCGTTCTCGATTCCACCGCCATTTGCGTTGGTGTTGCAACCGGTTCATATGTCTTGAGTGGTGTCGCCAACATTATATACATCGGCTCCCTAAAGATGCTCTATAAAACGCGTAATAATACACAACGTAAACTTGGGGATATTTTCAGCGGCTATAAACCGGTAGTCTGGCTGTTAAAGGATGGCGTGGAGATAAGCATACCACTTGAAAAGGCATGCAAAGACGACCTGATCGTCGTTAATGCCGGCGAAATGATTCCTATAGACGGTGTTATCAGCGACGGGGTTGCCGCGATTGATCAACAGATGCTGACCGGTGAGGCGCAGCCTGAGGAAAAGACCATTGGTCAACGGGTCTTTGCCGCAACTATGGTGATTTCAGGGCGGATTACCATCTGCGTTGAAAAAGCCGGCCAAGAAACAGTAGCCGCCTCAATCGCGGCAATTCTGGAAAATACTGATGATTATATTTCAAATCTTCAAACCCGCAGCGAACGTTTGGCCAACGCCTCGGTAGCGCCAACGATAGGCGTCGCCGGAGTATCTCTATTGGCCGCGGGCCCGATGTCGGCATGGATCGTATTAAGTTCCAACTTTTCCGAAGTCATGCGCCTTACCGTGCCGATGACAATGCTCAATTATCTGAATATCGCATCCCAGAATGGTCTGTTCATCAAGGACGGGCGTTCCATGGAGCAATTCAATAAAGTTGATACGGTGGTTTTCGATAAAACAGGCACCCTGACTCTGGATCAGCCTCACGTCGGTGCCATATACCCTTATAATGGATTTTCCGAGTCAGAGGTACTCTACTATACAGCGGCGGCGGAGTATCGGCAAAACCACCCGATCGCCAAAGCCGTACTAGCCGCCGCGTTGAGCCGCAGAGTGGAACTGCCGGTTATTGATGACGCGCACTATACGGTTGGTTATGGCATTAGCGTCAATCTGAACGGCAAACTGGTGCGGGTCGGCAGCAGACGTTTCATGCGTGAGCAAGATATTTCCATCCCCACGTCTTTTGAAGGAACAGAGCAAGTCGCACATGCACAAGGCTATTCGCTGATTTATTCGGCGGTGGATGAGGCGTTATGCGGCGTGACCGAGTTGAGACCGACTCTGCGCCGGGAAGCAAAACAGGTGGTGCGCAGCCTGCAACAACGCGGCTTTAAAGTGTATATTCTTTCCGGAGATCATGAGGGTGCGGTAAAAAATCTTGCCAATGAGTTGGGAGTGGATGATTACTTTGCCTCTACACTCCCGGAACACAAGTCACTGATAATTGAAGAGTTGCAGCAAAGCGGCAGAACGGTCTGCTTTGTGGGGGATGGCATAAATGATTCCATTGCCTTGAAAAAGGCGGTTGTTTCCGTATCTATGCACGATGCTTCCCAAATTGCCATGGACAGTGCCCAGGTGGTGCTGATGAACAAGAATCTGACACAATTGTTATACGCATTTGACCTGGCGGAACGCTTTGACACTAACCAAAAGATGGGCATTTCCGCCGGTACGGTTATTCCAAGTGTCATTTGCATGGGGGGCGCCATGTTTTTTGGTTTGACCATAACCGGGACATTAACCGTGTATATCGCCAGTGTAGCTATGGGAGTAACCTCTTCCATATTTCCTTTACTGAATGAAAGTCAGAACAATAATCAAAATAAGTGAGGATGCACTTGAATAAATCTTTACCTCCCGAACCGCTGGCGATTGTAGGAATCGGTTGCCGTTTCCCTGGGAACGCAGATACGCCGGAGCAGTTCTGGTCTCTTCTGCAAAATGGCCTGGATGCCGTTGGCCCATTTCCAGCGTCACGTCAGCGATTAACACCTCGTCATGCCGGGCTCCTCACTGAAGGGGGTTTTCTTGATCAGGTTGATCAGTTTGACGCATCGTTTTTCCGGATGTCTCCCCGTGAAGTAATGTTGTTTGACCCGCAGCAACGTCTTCTTTTGGAAGTTACCTGGGAAGCGTTGGAGCATGCCGGCATAAATCCCCTGTCGCTGGCGGGGACGGAGACAGGGGTGTTTGTCGGGATTTATTCCTCGGATTACATATTTCTTCAGATCAAGCAGCATCTGTATGACTCCCTTTATAATCTTACCGGCAACTCTCATGCTGCGGCCTCCGGAAGAATTTCCTATTTTCTGGACTGCCGAGGCCCCTCGTTTTCGGTTGATACCGCCAGTTCCGCATCCCTTGCCGCATTTCACCTGGCCTGTCAAAGTCTTTGGAACAATGAATGTCCATTGGCGCTGGCTGCCGGGGTGAATCTGATCTTGTCATCCGAAACCAGCCAGGCCTTTTCAAATTCGGGAATGCTTTCGGAAGAGCATCGTTGCAAAAGTTTTGATGCATCGGCAAATGGTTATGCGCGATCAGAGGGTTGTGGCGTGGTCGTGATAAAGCGTTTGTCCGACGCGATTGCGGCGCATGATAACGTTCTTGCGGTTGTTCGCGGTTCGGCGATGAATCAGGACGGAGCAACCATCAGTTTGACCGTGCCCAACGGCTCCGCGCAGGAAGCGGTCATCCGAAAGGCTCTGAGCGTGGCCCATCTGGAGCCTGGAGCCATTTCATATGTCGAAGCGCATGGTTCGGGAACCCCGGTCGGCGACCCTATTGAAGGTCAAGCGATCCGGAATGTATATGGAGACAATCAGGGAGAAAATCAGGAAATAAACCGGAAGACCCCTTTGGTCGTTGGGTCCGTCAAAACAAATCTTGGGCACCTGGAAGCTGCGGCGGGGATTGCGGGGATAATTAAAACAGTCCTATCCCTGAAACATGGCCATATTCCGCCTCACCTGCACTTCAGGGAATTACCCCCCCAATTGAACGGCTGGCCAGTAATCATTCCAACAACAGGCCTGGCCTGGGAACGCTCATCGGATAACGAACCTCGCCGGGCCGGGGTAAGCGGTTTTGGATTCAGCGGCACCAATATTCATGTAATCCTGGAAGAAGCGCCAAATTCCATGCTGAAATCAACGGATGCAATCCCGGAATCTTTATATCAACTGTTGACCCTCAGCGCGAAAAACGAGGCGGCGCTGCATGCATTGGCAGAACGTTATGCCGGGCAGTGCGCAACCAATCCAGATCAGTCACTCTCTGACATCTGTTTCACATCGCATGTCGGACGGGCGCACTTTGATCATCGTTTAGCCCTGGTAGCCGACTCTACCGAACAATTGCGGGAGGAGCTTTTTGCCTTTACAACGGGTCAGGAAACCCTTGCAACCACGTCGCAACAGGTTTCGAGGAATTCCTCTCCCAAAATTGCTTTTTTGTTCACCGGCCAGGGTTCGCAATATCTCAATATGGGACGTGAACTTTATGAAACACAGCCTGTTTTCCGTCAGACCATCGTCCAATGCGACGCGGTTTTACAGGAGTGTTTGGGCCGCTCTTTATTGGAGTTGATCTATCCGACTGCTGAACCGGAACACAACGATTTGATGGCGTCTCATACGTGTGGTCAGGTTGTTAATTTTGCCGTCGAATGCGCCCTTGCTGATTTGTGGCGCTCCTGGGGGGTAATGCCGGATGTGGTTTTTGGACACAGCCTGGGTGATTTTACCGCCGCATATACAGCGGGAGTGCTGACCCTGGAAGATGGCTTGCGGCTGGTAACGATACGTGGAAAACTGATGGAGCAGGGTCAGGGGCGGATGGTGGTGGTGAATGCATCGGAAGCAGAGGTGTCCCCATTTGTTGCGCCGTATGATGATGTCGTCATTGGAGTGATAAACGGTCCGGATAATGTGGTGATTTCGGGAGAACGCGAGCACACTATCTTTGTGGCCAGGTGTTTGAATGAGGCGGGATTCAGTACCAATCAATTGCAGATTCCCATGGCTGCTCACTCTCCCATGCTTGACGGTATACTCGATGAATTTGAGTCGGAGGTCTCCGCCATTGTTTTGGCTGAACCCCGGATGACAGTCGTATCCAGCATGACGGGACAACCGGTTGTGCCGGAGTTGACGGATCCTTCCTATTGGCGGCGACACTTGCGCAACCAGGTGCGTTTTGCCGATGGGATGAATACCTTGCAGCGTCTGGGCGTTGATGTCTTTATCGAAATTGGCCCCAAGCCTTCACTGCTTGGGATGGGGCGGCTTTGTCTCCCTGAGTGGGGAGCCTGGCTGCCCAGTTTGCAGCCGAATTTTTCAGATGCGCAAACTATCCTGCAAAGTGTCGCGGAACTGTATGTTCGGGGTGTCTCAATTGACTGGCCTTGTTTTGAACAGTTTCGCCGGCATCAACGGAAACGGGTTGTTTTGCCGACCTATCCTTTCCAGCGCCAACACTTCTGGCTTCCCGCCGTTGCAACCGGCGGGCAGGTTGATCAATCCACCCCTGATAAACAGGATAGCTGCATTAGCGCCTTGGATACCTGTCAACCGGTTTTTGACCGGATAACTCCACAGCCATCGCTATTGGTTCGGATGGCGCAGGCGACACCCCCCCGGCAAAAAGAGCTGTTAATACAATTTCTCCAGAACAAGATTCGACACATTTTGCGTGTGGGTTCAAAACATTCGATCTCTTTCCGTAGTTCCTTCAAGGAACTGGGTTTTGATTCCCTCATGCTGACCGAGTTGAATACGTTGATTGAACAGGAATTGAAGATCAAATCCCCCTTGGAACGGTTGGTTCGGCTCGGAAATTTTGAGAGTCTGACGAAAATGCTGTTAAAGAAAATCACCCTGCCCCCCCCTGAACCGGAAATACCATCTGAAGAACAACACCCCTGCAAGCCCCTTGAATCAACGGATCTGAACCGGACGCAACCCTTTGAACAGTCATCGGAACTTATTGATTTTCACCAGGCCTCCAGTGAGATCCCACAGATTCACGCGATAGTGTCGGAGCAGCAGGGGCGGAAATTGCGTATCGGAGAAAAGTGGGTGTTTGACTTTGCCTCTTGCAACTACCTGGGGCTTGATTTGCACCCGGAAGTGATGAAGGTCATTCCACCCGCGCTCGAAAAATGGGGGGTTCATCCCAGTTGGACCCGCGCCGTTGCCTCACCGGCCATTTATGAGGAATTAGAACAATCCTTGGCCGCCTTGGTGGAAGCCCCCTCGGTACTGGTGTTTCCCGCTGTTACGCTCCTTCACGCGGGTGTATTGCCGGTACTGGCCGGTGAAGATGGGGTTATTTTCAAGGATATCTTTGCCCATCGTTCAATTTTAGAGGGATGCCAGTTGGCGCAAGCCGGTGGCGCGGAATTGATTGAGTTCCGGCACAACAACGTTGGTGATCTGGAAGAGAAGTTGAAACGTTGCCCACTCGAACGAACAAAAATTATTGCCATAGACGGTGTCTATTCCATGTCCGGCGCGTATCCTCCGTTGCCGGAATACGCCCGACTGGCCCGAACCTATAATGCATATGTCTACTTGGATGATGCCCACGGCATCGGGCTTGTTGGTGAAAATCCGACGCCTGACATGCCCTATGGCGCCAAGGGTAACGGAATGGTAAAACATTTCGGGCTGGATTACCTAAACGACCATATGATTTATGTGGCGGGACTTTCAAAATCATTTTCTTCCTTTGGCGCCTTTGTTACCTGTACCGATGAAGCGATGAAGAACAGGTTCAGATCCGCCTCCACCTTCATCTTTTCAGGCCCATCACCGGTGGCGAGTCTGGCCAGCGCCCTGGCAGGGATTAGACTCAACACGCTGGAGGGAGATGTGTGGCGGAAGCAGGTTTATCAACTGACCTCCAGACTGGTTAATGAATCCAGAAAACTTGGCTTTGAGGTTGTGAACGAGAACTATTTCCCCATTGTGGGGGTCGTGATTGGCCAGACCCAACAGGTTATCGAAGCCTGCAACATCCTGTGGGAGTTTGGTATCCTGATAACCCCCGCGATATTTCCGATTGTGCCGATGGATCGAGGGTTGCTGCGGTTTTCCATCACCGCCGCCAATACCGAAGAAGAGATTGACCGCGCCCTGGCTTCGCTTCAGGCGGTTCGAGAGCGACTAAAATTATAGAGGAAACCATGCCCAGTACCAACTTTGATTATTGCGCCAATGAATATTCGAGTATTTTTGAACTGCCTTTTATGAAATATGGTGATTATTACACGCTTATAAAAAAAATAGGGGATGTATCGGGTCGGTCTGTTCTGGATGTGGGGTGTGGTGAAGGAACAGTGGCGCGTCTCCTGAAGAGTCAGGGGGCTTTCCGCGTAGTAGGAGTGGATCTGTCGGAAGGCATGGTGGAGCTGGCCAGAGAACAGGAAAACCGGCAGGGATCGGGTGTGGAGTATCTGTGTCGTGATCTCCGGATGCTTGAGACCATTGGTCAATTTGATCTCGTCATCGCGTCATTTATCTTCACCCTGGCTCATACAAGGGATAATCTTTTAAAAATGTGTCAGGCTGTCCACGCAAATCTGAAGCCGGGAGGCCGTCTTCTCGTCGCCGACGATAACTTGTTCCTGGCGCCTGACAAATACAGCGCCCTTGAAAAATATGGGTTCATGAAGGAAATAGACGGCCCGTTACATACCGGTTCGGTTGTGACCTGTACTCTCCGGTTAAATGCCGAAGATCTCGTGGTTAAGGAAACCTGGCTTGGTCAGGATACCTGGATGGAAACATTAGGTGTTACGGGGTTTGGGAACATTGAATGGTTTGCCCCTGAAGTTGATCCCCAAGGGATTAAGTTGTTTGGCGAGGCGTTCTGGCATGATTATATCAACCTGCCCGCTTCCGTCTTTTTCAGCGCCGTAACAGTTTAAGGGGACACAATGAGCCGGCCTGGAATAGCTTATCCTGAAATGCAAAAATCGAGTCTGGTGCTCTATGACATGGCGGCGTTTTACTTGCCCCTGTATGGCCGTGCCTGGGAGGATTTTTTCACATTCTATCCGGTATTGGCCCTGGTTGAAGGATTGATCTATCAGGTTGAGATCTCCCTTGAAATGGGAGAAGTGATCCAGTGGGAAGAACAAAAAAACAGGATTATGAGCTTTCTGCATGAGCACCGGTTGGTGGATTCCGATGTGGAATACTATCTGGTCGGGATTGGAAACTATTTTGAGTCGGTTCGTTATCTGATGAATCAAGACGTTTTTTCCCACGAAGATATAGTGAATACGGCGGAGTTGCGTCCCTCAGATATTCGTCTTTTACATACTTTGTTGACCAAACTTATGGGTCAGCCGTTGGATGGGGAGTTGTTTGTATTATTGTGGCCCCTGGAAAACCTGCTGGACTTGAAGGCAAACGTGACTGAATACGCTGATGATGTGGCGACGGGGCATTATAATAGTTATCAAATGTTCGTAAAACGGTACGGTAACGAAGCCCCTTGTTACCTGAAAACCGAACAGTCTCGTTACCAGGATATGTTTGACAAGCGCTACAAGATAGCTTCCGGCGAAAACCGGGCAAGGTTGCAATGTTTTATGCGCGAACACGAACGGGCATATCCTTCCGTTCCGATTCCTGACCCTGTTATCTAATGTAAGGAAGAAATTTCATGATCGTTACACGACACAACAACTGTCCCGTCAATTCCTTCAATGAATGGGACCCACTGGAGGAGGTAATTATCGGCAGCCTGGATGGAGCGATGTTTCCCTCGTGGAATGTCATAAACCATGCTACCGTGCCGCCGGGAGAATGGGCTTTGGCCGCGGCAAAAGCAGGGGGCACGGGGAGACCCTATCCGCCTGAGATTGTTGAACCGGCTCGCCGGGATTTGGCGGAATTTATTCATATTCTTGAGGCGGAAGGGGTGACGGTTCGCTCCGTGGAGCCGGTTGATTTCGCCGCTCCGTTTGCCACCCCCAATTGGGCGATTCCTGCCGGTTTCTGCGCTGCAAACCCGCGTGATCCGTTTCTCGTTGCCGGCAACGAAATTATCGAAGCTCCGATGGCTGATCGCTGCCGATATTTTGAGGCATGGTCATACCGCAAGCTCTTCAAGGAGTATTTCAAGGCGGGAGCCAGATGGACGGCTGCGCCGAAGCCGCAATTGCTTGATGAACTGTATGATTGGAACTATACCGTTCCCAGACCTGGTGAGCCGGTGCGCTTTGTGATAAATGAGTCTGAGCCGGTTTTTGACGCCGCTGATTTTGTGCGATGCGGGCGCGACATTTTCTGTCAGCTGAGCAACGTGACAAATAACTTTGGAATAGAGTGGCTGCAACGGCATTTAGGGGATGAATACCATATTCATATTTTGGTTTCCCGTTGTCCGGAGGCCATGCATATCGACACAACGTTCATGCCCCTGGCGCCTGGCAAGGTGCTGGTCAATCCGGAATATCTTGATATGAATCAATTGCCTTCGTTTCTGAAAAAGTGGGATCTCCTGATCGCCCCACCCCCTCCACGCATTACACGAGACCCATTGAGATTGGTGAGCGAATGGGCCGGTGTGAACGTCCTTATGCTGGATGAAGAACGGGTCATCATTGAAAAGAATCAGGAACCATTGAAGCAAGCCCTGATATCATGGGGATTCAAGCCGATCTCTTGTTCGTTTGAGGCATATTATCCTTTTCTGGGATCGTTTCATTGTGCAACCCTTGACATCAGGCGGCGCGGTGGGCTGCAATCGTATTTTTAACAAATCGAAATCCATAACAGCAGGAAGGTTTATGAACAAAAAAATAGTCCACAGCGTTTTTGAATATATCGCCGCAACCGTTCCTGACCGAAACGCCGTTGAGGAGAGCGGTGGCGCTTCCATCACCTATCGCGACCTGAATTGCCGGGCAAATATAATCGCTTCACTCCTGGCAGAGCGTGCTATCTGCAGGGATAAGCTGGCCGCTGTTCTGCTTCCTGCCGGCATCGGCTATACTACGGCCATTCTTGGCGCAATGAAGGCTGGTGGCATCTTCATGCCGCTTGACCTGGCTCTTCCCCGTCCACGATTGCATCATATTCTTTCGCATACAACGCCTGCGGTCATTGTCACCAACGAAGCTTCAGTTGCAGATTTGATTGATATGCTGGGAGAGTTCGGGCTGGCGGAGAGTACACGGATGCTGGTGATGGAAATGGAACCCCACCCCCACCCTAACCCTCCCCCTGAAGGGGAGGGGATTAAATTCACTGATCTGAATTTTGTCAATGGCCACTGGCTCCGCACTCCCTCACCTATCACCTCCGATGGCTCCAATCTGCCACTAATTTCGGAACCTGATGATAGCTGTTATGTGATCTATACCTCCGGCTCCACCGGGATTCCTAAATTCATCGAGGGGTGGCACAAGGGGTTGGCTCATTACTGCCACTGGCAGGCGACAGAATTCGGGCTTAACGATACCTCGAAGATCAGTCAGATGGCGCCGGTCACCTTTGAGGCCAGCCTGAAGGATTTCTTTGTCGCACTTACCTGCGGGGCAACACTCTGTATTCCATCGCCAGATGTCAAAGAAAATCCGGCGCGCCTGATCGAATGGATTGAATCATCGGAAATCACCCTTTTTCAGACTGTGCCCTCCTATCTGCGTCTGGTCGCTCGCGAGGTTTTGGCTCAGGGTGGTAATAACCGTTTTCCCGCGATGAAGCTGCTGTTCCAGTCTGGCGATACCCTGTATGGCAAGGATGTCAACCAGTGGCGGCAGGCAGCGGGTGAACATGTCGAATTGGTAAACCTTTATGGTCCGGCGGAAGTTACCCTGCTCAAGAGCTTTCACCGTATCCCACCCGGTGAGTTGAAGCCAAACGAGATCGTCCCGATCGGCAAACCGATAAGCAACACCGTCATACTGATTCTTAACGGCAACACCCTCTGTTCTCCCGGAAAAATTGGCGAGATATGTGTAAAATCCCCCTTTATCGTCAAGGGGTATTACCGTTCACCGGAACTGACTGCCGAGAAGTTTGTCCAGAACCCGCTCAACACTGAAAGCAGGGATATTATCTATCGTACCGGCGATCTGGGTCGCTATCGTGCCGACATGACCATTGAATTCATCGGAAGGATGGACAGCCAGGTCAAGGTACACGGTAACCGGATCGAACTGGCTGAGATAGAGAATGTCCTGCTTTCGTGCCCCCAAATAAACCAGGTTGTAATTGTGCCGCATCGTACCGACGAAATGGAGAACATTCTGGCCTGCTATTACACCGAACAGGAGCCGGTTACCCAGGCGGAACTTCGTGAACTGATCCTTTCGCGTCTGCCGGACTACATGGTGCCAGCTTATTTCATCAGGATGGAGAGCCTGCCGCTCAGCCTGAACGGCAAAGTTGACCGCAAGGCTCTGCCAAAACCGGAGGAAATGGTAATTACCAGCTACGATGAACCGATTACTGCTACTGAAAAGGGGTTGGCAGAAATATGGTGCGAGGTGTTGGGGCTTGGCCGTGTCGGCGCGTGCAATCCATTCATTGAAATCGGCGGAGACTCGTTGAAGGCGATCCGGGTGATCGCGCGAATCTACAAGCTATTCAGTGTAGAAGTCTCTGTGCGGGATTTCTTTGCCTGTCCGACGATCCGTGAACTGGCTCGATTCATCGATGACGGGAGGAAAACGACCTATTTGACCATTCCGGTAGTTCCTGACGCCGATGCCTATGAACTCTCCCATGCCCAGCGGCGTCTCTGGCTGATTGACCAACTTGAGCCGGAATCACCCGCCTACAATATCGCGTCATCATTTTTGATCGAGGGGCAATTTGCCGCCGACGCGTTTATCGAAGCCATGCAGTCCTTGCATGACCGGCATGAGTCCTTACGAACAACGTTTTTCATGCACGATGGTGTGCCACGGCAGAGAGTTGCCACGTATTCCGTGCCGTCGATTACCATTTTGGATATTTCAGATGAGTCTGATGTCGAGCAAAAAGCACGAAGCCGTTTCCGGCTCGAAGCCTCCCGCCCGTTTAACCTGGCGGCCGGCCCACTCTACCGCTGTACGCTACTGAAAACTGGGGATGGGAATTATGTTTTCATCTTTGTGATCCATCATATTATCAGCGATGTTTGGTCGCTGGGTGTTATGGTTGCTGAGTTGTCTCAGATCTACAACGCTCGCGTCACTGGTTCGCTGCCGGAGCTCCCAATACTTTCGATCCAATATCGCGATTTTGCAGCCTGGCAGAATAAAGTTCTTGCGGCTGACGAGATACAAAGCGATCGCGCCTACTGGCTGGAAAAACTGGGAGGTACACTGCCGCTGCTTGATCTTCCGACCGACTTTCCTCGCCCTCTGGTCAAGACATACGCCGGCGCTTCTCTCCATTTTCACTTGGAGAAACACCTGTCTGATCAGCTCCGTGCCATCGCATCGGCAGAGGAGGCGAGTCTTTTTGCTCTGTTGATCTCTCTTGTACGTACACTGGTATATCGCTACACCGGTCAAGAGGATCTGGTGATCGGTTCCCCGGTTGCTGGGAGGACACATCCTGACCTGGAGCCTCAAATCGGCTTTTTTATCAACACCCTTGCCTTACGGGATCAGGTTGATCCGGAAGAGCCGTTCACCAGCCTTCTAGCCAAGGTGATGTCAACCAATACCGACGCTTTCGATCATCAGGGGTATCCCTTTGACCATCTGGTGGAGGAGTTACGCGTTACGCGCGACGTAAGCCGTTCCCCGGTCTTTGACCTGATGGTAGTTCTACAGAATACCGGACAGGTGTCCTTTGCCCTTCATGGCACTACGGTGCGTGAGTTCGAGCAGTTGGAAAATGTCAGCAAATTTGACCTTGATTTTGTGTTTCAAGAACAGGATGAAGTGATCGAAGTGGTGGTTGAGTATAATTGCGACTTGTTTCTGGCAGAGCGGATTCGCAAAATTTTCGGCCATTTTGTCAGGCTGGCCGAAGGGGTGGCGCTCAACCCCTCCAGCCGTATTTGTGACTTGCCGCTCCTGTGCGAAGAGGAGTATCGCCTCTTGACGGAGACCTTTAACAGAAAAAATGAGGCTGAGGCCGATCAATATGCACACGGCTTCATTCATCAGCTCTTCGAGGAACAGGCACGCAGAACGCCTGACGCTATTGCGCTGATTCATAATGATCAATCCATCAGTTATGACGAGGTGAACAGGCGCGCAAACCAGATTGCCCATTACCTGGTTGATCTAGGAGTCGCCGGTGACTCTCTGGTCGCCATCTGTTTAGAGCGCTCCATGGAGATGATTGTCGCGCTCCTCGGGATACTGAAATCGGGGGCTGCCTATGTGCCTCTGGATTCCGGTTATCCTCACGACCGCCTGGCTTTCATGCTTGAAGATTCCGGGGCCCGGATACTGATTACCGAGGAGAAACTTCGCTATCGCCTGCCGCAGATTGCCGAACAGACACTCAGCCTCGATACTGACAAAGCGGTCATTGACACGTTCCCGGTAGGCGGTCTGAATCGCCATGTCGCGCCTGACCACCTTGCCTATCTTATCTATACATCAGGGTCAACCGGCAAACCGAAAGGGGTGGCTATCGAACATCACAGTCCTGCCGCCTTCCTCGCTTGGGCACGTACAGTTTGGTCTCCGGAAGAGGTTTCCGGTGTGCTGGCCGGAACGTCTATCTGTTTTGACCTTTCAATTTTTGAAATGTTCGTGACGCTTTCCCTTGGGGGCACGGTAATTGTTGCTGAAAACGTTTTGGAACTTCCTAATATTGCCGCTCGGAACCGGGTTACTCTGGTCAATACGGTGCCCTCTGCCATTGATGCCCTGCTGCGGCAAGATGCGCTGCCGGCCAGCGTACGCGTGGTCAATCTGGCCGGAGAGCCTTTGACAACAGAACTTGCCGACCGGGTCTATGGCGTACCGACGGTGCAGAAAGTTTACGATCTCTACGGCCCGTCGGAAGATACTACCTACTCTACGATTAAACTCCGCATTCCGGGAGAATCTCCTTCAATAGGTCGGCCAATTTCCTGGACCCAGCTATACATACTTGACCGGCACCTTCAACCGACACCGCTCGGTGTTCCGGGAGAATTACATATCGGCGGTTCAGGGCTTGCCCGCTGTTATCTTAACCGTCCGGAACTTACAGCAGAGAAATTTATCCCAGATCCCTTTAGCGCTACACAAGGCTCCCGGCTCTACAAGACAGGCGACCTTGCTCGCTATCGCCAGGATGGTAATGTCGAGTACCTTGGCCGCCTCGATCATCAAGTCAAGATCAGAGGTTTCCGCATCGAGCTTGGTGAGATCGAAACGGCACTCAACACCCATCCAGCAATCCGTGAAGCTGTCGTCATCGCACGAGCTGATATGTACGGCAATCAACGTCTTGTTGCCTATATAGTACTCTCGTACTCTGAAGCGAGTAACGCCTCTCCTGCTGCCGGAGAACTGATCACTTTTCTGAAAGCATCGCTACCGGACTTCATGATGCCATCAGCTATGGTATTTCTTCCTGCAATACCACTTACCCCCAACGGCAAGCTTGACCGCAAGGCCCTCCCTGATCCAGATTCTCCTGAAGCCGTAACTCCCGGTACGGGCACTGACTATCTCCCTCCCAGATCCGATCTGGAGAAAATCATGGCAGAGGTCTGGGAGGGGGTGCTGGGGAAAGGTAGTGTTGGTGTAAACGACAACTACTTTGCCCTGGGGGGCGATTCTATCCGGGCGATCCAGGTTGGTTCCCGCCTTCAGCAGCAAGGGCTGAAGATGGATATGCTAGATATCTTTCAGTTTCCGACCGTGGCAGCTCTTGCCGGCAGAGTGACTAAACTCAAGCGCATTGCTGACCAGGGGGTCGTCAGCGGTCTGATCCCGCTCTCTCCGGCGCAGCAGTGGTTTTTTGAACAGCACCGTCAGGGGCTGCACCATTTCAATCAGGCGATTCTCCTCGGATCGCTGGAGCGGCTGGACGAAAAACAGCTTCGCATTGTGCTGGAGTCACTTATTTCCCATCATGACGCCTTGCGCATCTGTTTCTCCGCCACCTCTTTCGGATGGCAACAGGAAAATCGGGTTGATGTTCCCCCTCCCCGCTGTGAAGTTGTCGACCTGACAGAAAATACGAATCCTGAAGCCGCACTGGAGCGGCATGCCGCTACTGTTCAATCCGGATTTGATCTTGGCGCTCCGCCACTTGTCTCTGCGGTGCTCTACCGTTTGCCCGATGCTGACCGTCTACTGTTGGTCATCCACCATCTGGTCGTTGATGGAGTTTCCTGGCGGATACTTGCTGAAGATCTGCTGCTCGGGTTTCGTCAGCTTACCTTGGGAGAGCCTCTCACGTTTCCCCGCAAGAGTGACTCCTTCAAAATCTGGAGCGAACATCTGCGAGATTATGCTGTCAGAGAGCAGCTTTTGCGGGAAGCGACATACTGGCAGGGGATCGCTCTCAAAGATATCGAACCGTTACCTCTTCTTCTACTGGAGGGGGGTGAAACTGCCGCACCTGCCGAGATCCAGGTCACTTTGACTGCCGACGAGACCGCCGTAATGCTGCATCAGGCGAACCGGGCGTATAACACCGATACTGCCGATCTGCTGTTGACTGCGCTGGCTTTTACGTTGGAGGAGTGGACCGGTTCCAGGAGCAATTTGATCACTCTGGAAGGGCATGGGCGGGAGAATATCGGTGAGGAACTTGACATCTCCAGAACCGTCGGCTGGTTCACCTCAATATATCCGCATCTGCTGGAACTGCCGGATCGTGCCGATCCGGGATACCGGCTGCGGGTGATCAAAGAGGGGATACGAGCTGTACCGAACCATGGCTGCGGCTACGGGGTACTCCGTTGGCTGACCCCTGACCATTTGAAACAGGGGATCGTACTCCCTGCACTGCCGCCGGTCTGTTTCAATTATCTCGGCACGTTTGACGCTGACTTTGGCGACGGCCCTTTTTTTCCTGCGGAGGAAGCCTACGGAGAAACAGTTGGAGCGGAAATTGGCACCCCCTTTGCTCTGGAGTATACCTGTTCTGTGATGGCAGGAGTGCTTGCGGTCACTGTCAGTTATGATATGGAGCGGATAGCGGCTGCCGCTGCCGTGCGTCTTGCAGACGGTTTCCTGCAGCATCTCCGTACTCTCATATCACACTGCTGCAGTCAGGAGGAGGGGGGTATCACACCGAGTGATATCAGTTATGACGGGCTTGATATAGATGAGCTGGATGCACTGTTGGAAGGGCTCGAAGAATGATGGTCAAGGCTGAGAACGTGAAAAATTATCCACTCTCGTCTGTTCAACATGAAATAGAGTTGAATAATGCAGCAGGCTAATGGCATAACGTATCTTTCTTCCTGATTAGTTCTGATTCGCCGCTAATCCCTTCTCCCTGAGGACCCTCTGGGGCCTAAAGGAGAAGGTGGCCGACAGGCCGGACAAGGGGGAAACTGTGCGGCATAATCAAGCATTCCCCCCTCACCCTAACCCTCTCCCTCATGGAGAGGGGACTGTTTGGAGGCCAAGCGGCGAATTAGAACGAATCAGATTCTGTAATACAATATTGATAATTGTCTCGCCTTATAAGACAATTGTCCCAAGCTGGACTTTAAAGGAGTCTGATATGAGTTTACATACGGTTGCAGAAGTGCTCGGAATTGAAGAACCACTCTCAAGTGTAGATTTGATCGATGTTGTACGTCATGGTCTTCCAAGCGAAGGCGTCACGGCCTTATCCTCTAAACTTGGCATTACACCTGGAGAGTTGAGCAGGTATCTACACGTTTCTCTCAAAACCCTGCAACGCTACAAAGGCAAGGTTCTCGACATCAATATGTCTGACCGGTTGCTTACCGTAGCCATGGTTTACTCAAAATGTGTGGATGTTTTTGGATCGGAAGAGAATTCGGTTCTCTGGCTCAAAAGTCCAGTTTCCGCTTTGGGCAATGCCCGTCCCATTGACTACCTCGACACGCATGCTGGTGCCGAAATGATCATGACTCTGCTTGGTCGTATCGAATATGGTGTCTATTCCTGATGATCGTTTACCGTGTGACTTCAGCTCGACATGCCTGTGAATTGACCGGGGAAGGTTCACGTCTTTATGGAGGACGTTGGAACCCTCCTGGCATACCAATGACATATACTTCATCTTCAGTGGCGTTAGCTTCCATAGAATGCTTCGTCAACACTCCATCTGCAATTGTGAGCAAGTCCAATTCTCGACGGGTGGATATCCGGATCCCCGATGATTGAAATAAAAGTCGTTTCCTTACTGCCGTTCAGTTTTGATCACAGGCTGATGGAATAGCCTGAAAAACAGACCTGACAGCAGCAATAATTCGGTATATATACAAAGGAGGCTTAAAATGGCTAAACAGAGAGCAGGAATGTGGAAGAATCAGCACACAATGAACATGGTTAATGAGGATGCTGCACCGGCGGAGGTTCCGGATTTCAGTTCCGGAGCAGGCGAGGTTGTGACGGAAAAACCGATTCTTAGTGACGGTGACGTCGCTGCTGAGGCGGTCGAATCAGTTGTTGAGCCTCCGGTTGAGCCAGATGCCGATCGGGATGTAAAAGCAAAGGCGATTATCAAGCACTACACCAAATGGGCCGCCGGAGCCGGGGTCGTGCCGATTCCGCTGCTTGATGCTTTTACGATGTCGGCGGTGCAGATGTCAATGGTGCGTAAACTTGCGGAACTCTACGACATCCCCTATAACTCACAAATCATGAAATCGGCTGTTGCCGGTCTTATCGGTGGAGTAAATGCGGCGTATCTCGGCGGTAGTGCGCTCAAGATGTTCCCTGTTCTGGGTGTCTTTACACTTGCGGCAATGCCGACGATTAATGCCGCAATAAACTGGGCGGTCGGCAAGGTGTTCATACAGCACTTCGAATCGGGGGGGACGTTTCTTGATTTTGACCCCGCCAAGGTAAAAGCCTATTTTGAAGAGCAGTATCGGGAAGGTAAGCTCAAGCAAAAATAATCTATTTCGAGGTGATACAATGAAACTTTTATCGGCAGCGCTTTCCCTATTGATCTTTGTCCTGTTTTCGCAGGCCACCTTCGCCAATGAAATAGTCACGATTTCTATTGGTGACCTACGCCCGACGCAGCCTGCGGCAGGTATGGTTTCGACTGATTATGCCCGTAAAAATAAATACGGTAAAGTTAAAGAAATTGATGAATTTCGCGCAACAATAGTTGCGGAAAATCCTTTGAGGGCGGTACGCGGCCCTGGGGGTGATCTTTACCTGACAGATGGTCATCATCGTGCACTGGGAATTTTTCGTACTGCCGCAGAAAAATGCGAGATTGTAAAAGCGCCTGAAAGTGTGGATGACTGCATGAAAAGTGCGAAGGTAAGGGTAAGAATCGATGGGGATTTCTCGAAAAGTTCCTGGAATGATTTTGTCGATGCGCTTATGAAGGATAACAACTTGTATCTTCCTCCTGATGTTCGTGACAAGGTCAGCCGAGGAGAAATATCCAAGCAGCAGATATTCAAAAATCCGGGTGGCGTTCTGCCGCCAACCCTCGGCAAGCTGGCCAACGATCCGATGAGAAGCGCTTTTGGAGCGCTGTTCAGCCGCCAGCGATTCAGCATTGATGGCAACAATTTTGTTAATTATCTTGAGTTTCTTCTGGCGGAGAAAATCACTGACAAGGTAAAAGTTGATGCGGGCAAGGAGCTCACCCCGGAAGTTCAGATAAGTATGGCGGGTGCAATTTTCTATAATCCGAATGTCTTGAAATATCTGCGCTGCCTGGCGAGAACTGATGAAATCCAGTGGGAAAAGGCTCAAACAGATATCAACCTGGCGCTTAGAATTGAAGCCAACACCCCGTTTGAGCGTAAGACATGTGATCACAATAAGTAAACGGAGTAAACACTTTCACCATGATTGCCAAAACAGACGTTAAAAACATTTATCCGCTTTCACCCATGCAGGAGGGTATGCTCTTCCACACGCTCCATGACCCGGGCGGTGCCTATATCGAGCAGCTTTCATATCGTATTGTCGGCAATATCGACCTGAATCTCTTCCGTGCTGCATGGGAAGAGTTGGTCAGACGACACGATGTCCTGAGAACCATATTTGTTCATAAGGATGTTCCCAGGCCGCTGCAGATAGTTTTGAAACATGGGCGCGTTGATTTCAGCACGGTTGACCTGCGCGGAACGGCGCGAGATGAGGCGGAGTTCCGGATCAGAGTCATCAAGGAACAGGACAGAGCCACTCCGTTCAATCTTGCCAAAGGTCCCCTGATGCGCGTGAGGGTATTATCTCTTGCTGATAACGAGGCGGAGGTAGTCTGGAGTCATCACCATATTATTCTTGACGGTTGGTCAGCAGGGATTGTGCAGGGGGAACTGCTTGAAATCTATGCGGCTCTCAAACAGGGGAGGGGGCACACCCTTGCGGCGCCGGCGCCATTTTCCGGGTACATTACCTGGATTGGAAAACAGGATCTGGGAGAGTCGCGCCGCTTCTGGCAAAATTATCTGAAAGGATATTCCCACACAGCCGGGATTCCCCGTTTTAATCTCCGCAGAGAACCGCATCCCCCCATCAGCGCTAACTTAATAAGAAATGCCCTTGATTTTCCCCCTCCCTTTCAAGGGGAGGGTCGGGGAGGGGATGGGGTAGATTGCGTGATTTCGGCAAGTTATCAAAAACAACCCCATCCCTATCCTAACCTTCCCCTTGAAGGGGAAGGGACTAAAAGCTCTAAGTTAGAGGATATGCCTCCTTCCCCTCCTGACCTCCCTCTTGCTGTGGAAGAGGGTCGTATGCGAGGTCGCCTGATTTTCCGGATTGACAGCCGGAAGAGCGAGGCACTTGCTGCTCTTGCAGCCGAAAATGGCGTAACTCTGAACGTGTTGATACAGGCTGTGTGGGGTGTACTTCTCTGTCGCCTGAATGGTGTTGATGAAGCTGTCTTTGCCGCTACGGTTTCGGGCAGGCCTGATGAGTTGCCCTTTATCGAAGAGATGGTGGGACTGTTCATCAATGCGGTGCCGGTTAAAATCATGCTCAACGGGTCAGAGACATTTACCGAACTGCTGACGGCGCTACAGAGGGATACGCTGGCTTCATCGCGTCACCATTGGTGTTCCCTGGCCGACATTCAGGCGGAAAGCGCTCTCAAGCAGGCGCTTTTGGACCATATTCTGATTTTTGAAAACTTTCCGCTTGACGAGCGGATCGCGGCTGACGAACGCTCTGGTGAGCGCGGTTTTGCGATCGCCGGGAGCGAAATTCAGGAGAACACCAACTATCCGTTCGAACTCTCGATAATCCCAGGGAAAGAAATAGAATTCAAAATGGGTTTCGATCCATCTATCTACTCCGGTGAGCAGATTGAGAGAGTTGCCTGGTCGCTGGAACATCTGGTGGATTACGTTCTTGAAAACCGGTCTGCTCCGCTTGCCGGGCTCTCGATCCTCTCGCTACGTGAAAAAGATTGTATTCTGAACAGCTTTAATCGACCGCAAGGTGCGGAAGCAACTGAAACTGTGGCTGATTTTTTTGAACGCATGGTTCGGGTACAGCCTGATAGCATCGCTCTGGTCTTTGAATCAGTGGAGCTCTCCTACCGCCAACTGAACGAGGCGGCCAACCGTGTAGCTAACCAGTTGCAGCGACAGTGCCAGGTGCAGCCGGATCAGGTGGTCGGCATCCTGATGGATCGCTCGGAGAGGATGATGGCAGGGCTTCTGGGGATAATCAAGTCCGGCGCGGCCTATCTGCCGCTTGATCCGGCTTTTCCCGCCGCCCGTATCAGTTATATGCTGGAGGATAGCGGTTGCCGGGTGCTTCTGACGGAGCGGGCTTATCGTGGTGGATTGACCGGTATCACCCCTGATGCGGTAATCATTGAGCTGGATCAGCTTCCTGATGCTCCTGCGACCGATCCGCCTCGGAGCAGCGAGCCGGAGAGCCTGCTCTACCTGATTTATACCTCCGGTTCAACCGGTCTGCCCAAGGGTGTAATGCTGGAACAGCGTAATGTGATCAGTTTTAACCGCAACATGGCACAGGTTTACGGCCTGGAGCCGGGTGACACCATTTTGGCTCTCACCACAATAACGTTCGATATCTCGGTGCTGGAACTGATCTGCTCTTTGATGTCGGGGATGAAGGTTGTTCTGGCGTCCGATGTCATTGCCAACAATCCGGGGAGGGCTGCCGCGCTTCTCGGTACGAGCGGCGTCAACGTCCTGCAGATTACTCCGTCCCGACTCAAGCTGATGCTTGAAGAGGCGGATCTGTCGATCCTCTCCGGTCTGAAGTCTCTCCTGATAGGGGGTGAGCCGTTGCCACCCCACCTCTTTGAACGGTTGAAAGCTCTGCCCGATGTCCCCATGTTCAACGTCTATGGTCCCACCGAGGCGACAATCTGGTCAACCACCAAAAAACTGAACGATGCCGATCTTACCATCGGCGTACCGTTGGTTGACGAAGACGTACTGATTCTTACTCCGGATGGCAGCCAGATAGTTCCGATAGGTGTCTGGGGAGAACTCTGCATCGGCGGTCAGGGGCTGGCGCGGGGCTACTGGAACCGGCCAGAGTTGACGAGCGACCGGTTTATTCCACATCCAGTGCGTCCGGGCGAACGGATCTACCGTACCGGCGATTTCGGGAGATTCCTGCCGGATGGCGATATTCAGTGCGGCGGCCGGATGGATAACCAGGTCAAGGTGAGGGGCTACCGGATTGAAACCGGCGAGATCGAGCAGAACCTGCTGAAGATCCCGGGAATCAGGGAGGCGGTAGCACATATTGTCGAAATCGACGGCTTGAACGAAATTGCCGCCTACATTGTGCCCGACGGCGACAAGCTTCCGTTGCCGTCGGAACTGCGACTGCGGCTGTCCGAATATCTTCCTGACTATATGCTGCCTACATACTATATGTCTTTGGACAGCGTGCCTCTGACGCCTAACGGTAAGACCGACCGCAAGGCATTACCGCTGCCAACGGGTGGGGTGATCGGTTCCGTTACTTCCGGTGCCGGGGCTTATCTTCCCCCACGTACCGAAATCGAAGCATGTCTGGCGGTGATCTGGCAAAGGATTCTCGGTGTCGAACAGGTTGGGGCGAACGACAACTTCTTCGAGCTTGGCGGTCACAGCATCAAAGCGATCAGGATCGCCTCGGCTATCGCCAAGGAGCTGGGGCAGGAAATCCCGCTCTCACTGATATTCCAAAATCCACTACTGTCATCACTGGCTGCGGCTCTTTCCGGTACTTCAGCAGTTGATCAGACATTATTATCCCCCTTGCCGCCGCAACAGTGGTACGAAACCTCCCCCGGACAGCGCCGTCTCTGGATACTGCAAAGGATGGCTCCTAATTCTGCCGCCTACAATATGCCGGTGGCTCTGAAGCTGCAGGGGAATGTTGATCTGGCTGCCCTGGGAAAAAGTGTAACGACTCTTGTCGAACGCCATGAAGTGCTCAGAACAATCTTTCCGGAACAGGATGGCCTGCCGTTGCAGGTAATTCTGCCGGCAGCCGGGGAGTATCTGACACTCGTCGATCTAAGCGGCGATGCCGATCCATGGGAGCAGGCTTTGCAGGAGTCCAGGCGTGTGGCGGCAACCCCTTTTGATCTGTCCGGTGGCCCACTGTTCAAAGCGATTCTGTACCGAACCTCACAGGAAGAGAGCCTGCTGCTCCTGCTCATGCACCATATCAATGGTGATGCCTGGACATGGGGTATACTGCTCCGCGAACTCGCGGAACAGTATCATCTCCACGCCGCAGGGCGAACCGTTCACAGCCCCATGCCACTGGTGCAGTACAAGGAGTGGGCGCACTACCAGAACAACGCCATGGCCTCAGGGATTTGGGAGACAATGCGGCGCTACTGGCACGGCGCTCTTGCCGGTGCCAATACACCACTCAATATCCCGACCGATCTGCCCCGTCCGGTTGTCCGGCGCGATGGTGGCAATAGCCTGGTTGTTACCATGCCGACCCAAACGGTTGTGCATCTGGAAGAGATGGGGCGGCGTCATGGAGCAACACTTTTCATGGTGCTACTCGCTTTATTAAAGACACTGCTGTACCGGATGAGCGGGCAGGAAGAGATAACCGTTGGAATTCCGGTTGCCGGACGACCGGTGCAACAACTGGAGGAGATGACAGGTTTCTTTGTCAATACCCTGGCCCTGCGCAGCAGGGTTACCGCCGAACAACAATTCATACAGCTCCTGGATCAGGTCAGGCAGACCGCCCTTGAGGGGTATGAACACCAGCTCTACCCCTTTGATGTTCTGGTGAGCGAGCTGGCGATTCCCCGGGATACCGGCCATGCTCCCCTCTTTGATGTCATGGCGGTAATGCAGGAAGAGGGGGAACGTATTCCAGCTTTCAGTAACCTTGCAGTGTTGCCGGTTCCGCTGCTGACCGGCACCAGCCGTTTTGATCTGGTTTTTAACTTTTCCCGTGAGGATGATGGGGTGGCGCTGGAACTTGAGTACGCCACCGACCTGTTTTATCCGGAAACTGCGCAACGTATAGCCAAGCGTTTCCTGAAACTGGCGGAATCTGTTGTTGCTGCACCGGAAACCGCACTAAAGGTACTTGACTTGCTGTCCGAACAGGAACGGAAATCTCTTGATGTCAGCGGGACTGGTGCCTGCCATAACTGGCCGGAAGAAAAAAGCATGGTTGATCTGTTCCGGGATCAGGCAGAACGGTTTCCGGATACTGTTGCGGTGGTTGCAGGTGATCAGAGAATTTCATATCAGCAGCTTGATCAGCTATCCGAGCGTTGCGCATATCTGCTACAGAAGCGTCACGCCTTGCAGCCGGAAGATGTTGTCGGGGTTATGACCGGGAGGACAGCATATCTGCCGATAGCTCTGCTTGGCGTCATGAAGGGGGGTGGGGTCTATCTGCCGATCGACCCTGACCAGCCTGAAAGCCGCATCCGTCACATCATCTCCGACAGCGGCCTGAGGGCGATCATAGTTGATGATGAGACCGAGTCCCAGGTTACCCGTTATGCCGATATGGTTACGGTTATCGAAATTACCACGCTGATGCAGGAAGAACCTGATGGGGAGTTACAGAACCGTCCCGCAGCCTCTTCGGCTGCCTATATCATCTATACTTCCGGCTCCACCGGTCTTCCAAAGGGTGTGCTGCTGCAACATGGCGGTTTCGTCAACATGATACTGGATCAGATCCGCACTTTCGGTATCAGGCCTGATGACCGCTGCCTGCTCTGCTCTTCTTTTTCTTTTGATGGTGCCATGTCTGAAATCTTTCTTGCCCTCCATTCCGGCGCTGCCCTGGTGATTGCACGACGCGACCAGATGGCTGATCCGCAACTTTTCATGCGTCTCCTGGAATATACCGATGCTACTGTTGCCACCCTGACTCCTGTGTATCTGAATGCTCTGCGGACAGCCGGGGCAACCCTCAACCCGCTGCGTGTGATAATTACGGCTGGTGAAGCGGCTATTGCCGCCGATGTCGTTTACTACGCCAGAGAAAAAACGGTGTTCAATGCGTATGGCCCAACCGAAGCCTCGGTCTGTTCTGCCATACACCGGGTCGATTTCAGCCGCTTCTATCACGGTTCGATCCCGATTGGCTCTCCGATGGCAAACAGCCAGTTGCTCCTGCTTGATGACGAGTTGCAGCTTGTTCCGTTCGGCGTTGCCGGAGAAGTCTGCGTGGCGGGACCGGGACTTGCGAGGGGCTATTTGAACAGACCGGAACTAACCGCCGCCTCGTTTGTCCCGCATCCGTTTCTCTCTGGCTGCCGGATCTACCGTACCGGTGACCTGGGTCGTCGTCTTCATGACGGCTCGATCGAGTTTCTGGGGAGAAGGGATGATCAGGTCAAGGTGCGTGGTTACCGGATCGAATGCGGCGAGGTTGAACGGGCGTTACTTAAAAGCACAGCTCTCAGCGGCGCGGTTGTCGTTGCCCGTGGTGAGGGGTCGGAGAGAGAACTGGTCGCGTTTCTGCTCCCTAATGGCAACCTAGATCTTGGGAGTTTGAAAGCTGAACTGGCCGACCAGATCCCATCTTTCATGATGCCGGCTCGTTTTGTACCTTTGCTTGAGTTTCCAATCAATGCAAATGGCAAGGTAGACCGCAAGCAGCTTGCCGCCGGCGCAATCGTTCAGGAACTCGCCAGCGGCGCCGGGGAACCACCGTCAACGCCAATGGAAAAAAGTCTGGCGACGATATGGGAGCAGATTCTCGGGCGCACGGGCGTCTGTCGGCGTGATTCTTTCTTCGAAATTGGCGGCCAGAGTATAGCAGCCATCAGGGTTGCCGCTGCAATCCTCCAGCAGCATGGCATACAACTGCCGCTTCCGGCGCTGTTCCAGCACGCTACTTTGTCTGAGCTGGCTCTGGAGTGTGAGAGGACAGCCGCTTTTGCCGCCGGATATCAGGATGATTCTCATCTATTGCTGAATCGTGGGGGGAAACGGCTGATTTTCGCATTCCCACCAATCAACGGTTACCACATTGCCTATAGTCGTCTCGCCGAATTGCTGGATGATGTCGGTTTCTACGGTTTCACCTTTATCGAATCCGATGATCGTCTGCAGCGCTATGCCTCATTGATTGAGGAGCTGCAGCCTTCAGGCTCCTTGATTCTCTTTGGCTACTCAAGTGGCGGAAATCTAGCGTTTGAAATGGCCAAGGAGCTGGAAAGGCGCGGCAGGATTGTCTCGGACCTGATTCTGTTAGATAGCTGGAAACGGTTGCCGAATGCACCGGTTACAGAAGATCTGCATGAGTGTGTTGATGAATATTCGCCAGACCCGGCGCTGTTCGGCAATCTTGCCGAATTGATGGTGAGTCCTCATATACGCGATATCGCTTTTAGCAAATTGCGGAGCTATCTGGCCTATACGGAATCTCAGACGACTGAGGGGTGCATTAATGGAACAATTCATCTGCTGCGTGCAGAAGATTCAGTCGAAATAGTAGG
>CAYQMO010000004.1:0-40340 GCA_964418315.1 uncultured Geobacter sp.
AATATTAGGATAGTTATGGATTTGAAAAATAGAAACGTTGGGACGCTAGTGAAAAATGCACTTGTTTTATGTTCTTGCTGGACACTTCTGGTCGTCTGCTCGTTTGCGTGGACGATTTATCAACAGAAGCTCAATGTTCTCGAAATAGCCAAGTCGGAAGCGCGGATCGCTTTTCAGAAAGATACTCTTTATCGTAAATGGGCGGCAAAACATGGTGGTGTCTTTGTACCGGTAACTCCTGAAACGCAACCTAATCCTTATCTCCCCGAATCGATTGAACGTAGTGCCTCTACTCCTTCAGGAAAACAGCTCACATTGATAAACCCGGCGTATATGACCCGCCAGGTTTTTGAACTTGCTGCCGAAGGGAAAGATCTCATAAGAGGCCATATCACCAGCCTCAAGCCTATCAGGCCGGAAAATGAGCCAGACCCGTGGGAACGAGGGGCGCTTGCCTCGTTCGAAACAGGTACAAAAGAGGTCAGCGAGGTAAATGAAATCAATGGTCAGCAATATTTGCGTCTCATGCGCCCGTTCATTACCGAGCAACCATGCCTTAAATGCCATGCCGATCAGGGGTACAAACTGGGTGACACCAGAGGCGGCATCAGTGTCTCAGTCCCTCTATCAGTTGTGGCAGCCAACTCCAATAAAATAATCGTTGGCAGCGGTACAACACTCGGGCTGATATGGATTATGGGGCTAGGTATTATAGGTTACGGGTCAAAAAGATTGTCCATGGAGGCAGCCGCACTTATCAACAAAAACAGCCAACTCGAAGAGGAGATAGCAGAACGTCTTCAGATTGAGGAACAACTTCAAGAGCAGGCAGCACTTCTTGAGGAAGAGATCATGGAGCGTCAGATGGCGCAAGAGACTCTTCAGGAACAGGCGATTATCCTTGAAGAAGAAATTGCCGAACGCACAAGAGCTGAAGCAGAACTTGTTCTGAGTGAAGAGAAGTTTTCAAAAACTTTTCAGAATGCTCCATTACTGATGGCAATTACGGCAATAGAAGATGGAACATTTCTGGATGTTAATAACAAGTTTATTGAATTATCTGGTTACACAAGGGATGAAGTTATCGGCAGAACGTCTCTGGAGCTTGGATGGCTCACCTCCGAAGCCAGAGCTAAAATAGTAGAAGAGTGCCAGCGGCATGGACGGGTTGCCGGAATGGAGCTGAAAGTACATAACAAAGATGGAAGAGAGTTTGTCACTCAGTATTATGGTGAATTATTCTCCATAGATGGCCATTTGAGGTTTCTCTCGGTATGTCTTGACTTATCGGAACAGCGAAAACTTGAATCTCAACTTCTTCACGCACAGAAAATGGAGGCTGTCGGCACGCTTGCAGGTGGTGTAGCGCACGACTTTAACAATATACTCACGGTGATTTCCGGCTACACCTCTCTGCTTTCGATGCAACTGGCACCTAAGAGTAGAGCATCGGTAATGGTTGATGAAATTGCTGCCTCGGTTGACAGGGCTGCAGAAATGACGCGCAGTCTGCTTGCGTTCAGCAGAAAAGGGCCAATGAGTATGAAATCCCAGGATTTAAACAGGATAATTGCTAATCTGGAAAAAAGCCTGAGAAGACTTATCAGGGAGGATATTGAATTTAAATGCACATTGTCAAATCAGCCCACCCCGGTTATGGCCGACAAGGGACAGCTTGAACAGGTATTAATCAACCTTGTGGTAAATGCAAGAGATGCCATGCCCTCTGGCGGTGTTCTGTCGATTACTTCATCCGTTGTAGATGTGAGCAATGGTGAAATAGGACTAGATGATAGCATTTCACAAGGAAAGTGTAGCTTGATAACCGTTTCTGACACAGGTGTCGGCATGGACAATACTACCCGGGATCGTATATTTGAGCCGTTCTTTACCACAAAAGACGTCAATAAAGGTACAGGCCTCGGGCTTTCCATCGTGCATGGCATTATCACTAAACATGGCGGGAGCATCCATGTATACAGCGAAAAGGGGCATGGGACGACGTTCAGGATTTATCTGCCACTTATTGATCAGTTGCAGAGTACGGAACAGCCCGAACCACTAAACGAAAAACTCCTCCATGGAGATGAGACCATTCTATTGGCTGATGATGATTTAGCGGTTCGAGAAGTGACAACAATGCTGCTGGAAAGTTCCGGTTATAAGGTACTTGTGGCAGACAATGGCGAAAAGGCCCTTTCACTGTTCAATGAGAATCGAGAAGAAATTCAACTTCTGATAACTGATGTCATCATGCCCATAATGAATGGAAAGGCGCTTTATGATGAAATCAGCAAATTGGATCCAAATATTCCCGCCATCTTTATAAGTGGCTATTCTGGCGAGATTATTGATGAAAAGATTATCCCCCCAGGGAATGTGACCTTTCTTTCAAAACCTATCAAGGCAAACCAGCTTTTAATAGCAATTCGGCAGATGCTTGATAGAGAGAAGAAGCGGGTCGCTTGATATCAGAAATGAATATATGGGGGTTTTCTGTAGCAAATACGTTACCAGCATGATATTCAAACAATAACTGTCCAATTCGGAACAATGCCGATGAGATACGCCATGACGCAAACAAACAGTTCTAAAAACGAAGGAGTAAAACCATGTCGATAAGTCCCGATACGTTAAGCACTCTGAACATCACCGAGCTTGAATTGACCGCAGCTCTCTTTAAAGACGTGCAGGAGATTTTTTCAACCATGCTGGGTGTTGATGACATTACGCATGTTCCGCTTCAGACTGAATCACCGGAGACATACAGCACCAGCCTGACCGCCATGGTTGGCTTGGCCGGGAAATACAGCGGTCTGGTCAGTATCAATCTCCCTATGCCGCTGGCGCTTTCATTCACCTCCATGATGCTCGATATTGATGTCACCGAAATCAACGGCGATGTGCATGATGCCATGGGAGAAATTGCCAACATGCTTGGCGGCTCTTTCAAACAGCACCTTTCTAAAGCCGGAGATGATCTCAAGCTCTCGACCCCCTCGGTTGTCAGCGGTTCGAGCTTGACCGTTTCGACAGGCAGCAAAACGGACGTTCTCACGCTTGACCTGAAATCGGGCCTGGAGATGTTTTCAGTATCGCTCACCATCGAACAATAATTTCCACGTTTTTCTCGTTCCCACGCGCTACGCCCCGTATCAAACAGAGTAGAGAATCAAATATTCGAAAAAATGCGAAAATATGCTTGACACTGCAACGTAAACCAGCTATTTTTTTCATTAGAAGAACTGGCTTTCTTCTCATTAAGTCGCAGGAAAAAGAAATTACTATGAAGACAATATATATACTTTCTGATTCGACAGGTGAAACTGCTGAGCGTGTTATTCGAGCGGCACTCTCGCAGTTTTATGATGGTGATGTACGAGTACACCGGCTTTTTAAGGTGAGTTCGCAATTGGATATTCAGAATGCTTTGGCCATTACTGTTTCAAACCCCGGTCTTGTTGTTTACACTCTCGTTGACCCCCATTTAGCTGAAGTAGTTGAACGTGTTGCCGAAGAAAACGGGCTCATTACCGTAGATCTGCTGAGTCCTCTCATATATAGCTTATCGCGATATCTCGGAGCACCTTCGAGGGAAAAGCCGGGGTTACTTCACAGGATTGATACTGAATACTATCGTCGGGTTGAGGCTGTTAATTTCACGGTAAAACATGATGACGGTCAGGAGACAAGATATTTGCACAAGGCGGATCTGGTTCTTGTTGGCGTGTCCCGTTCTTCTAAAACACCACTTGCCATGTATCTTGCCCATAAAGGCTATAAAGTAGCTAACGTGCCGATTGTTTTTGGCATAGCGCTGCCTGATGAGCTATTCGAAATCGATCAGACAAAAATTGTCGGTCTCCTGGTTGATCCGAAGCGACTTGTCGAAATTCGTACATCGCGTTTGATAAACATGCGACAAAGTCCACGTGGCAGCTATAATGACTACCAGCAAGTTGAAGAGGAGATTTCAGCATGCAGGCAGATTTACCGTAAAAACCCGCAATGGTTTATTCTCAATATCACTAATAAATCTGTTGAGGAAGCTGCATCCGAAATTATGAGACGCATGGAAATGAGTAGCGGAGTTGAGTTTTAATAAAGTGAGCACTAATCACACCACAAAGAGGGGGTAAAGATGAAAATTCTGATTGTAGAAGATGAAAAGAAGGTAGCCAGTTTTATTAAGCGTGGACTTGAAGGTGACAAATACGATGTGAGCACCTGTTATGATGGCAATGAAGGAGTTAAACGCGCCAGCAGCGGTGAGTTTGGTCTTGTCATTCTTGATTGCATGCTGCCGAAAAAAGATGGTTTAACGGTCCTGAAGGAGTTGCGGGCGGCCGGAAATCGGTTGCCTATCCTTATGCTTACGGCTAAAAATGCAACAGAGGATATTGTTGCAGGCCTTGACGCCGGGGCTGATGATCTTATTACAAAGCCATTTGAATTTGCTGAGCTTCAGGCGCGTGTTCGCGCTCTTCTCAGACGTTCAGGAATGGATCGCGGCGCTGAGATACGTTTTGCCGACTTGCGCCTTGATCCAGTCAATCACAAGGTTTGGAGATCTCAAACCGAGATCATCCTTACAGCAAAAGAGTACAGCCTCCTCTCGTATATGGTTCGGAACGCCGGAAATGTTCTGTCTCGTGCCAATATTGCCGATAACTGCTGGGAGTACCCTTTCGAAACCTTTACAAATATTATCGATGTCTATATTAACTATCTGCGTAAAAAAGTTGACGGCGACTTTTCCACCAAACTTATCCATACCGTGCGCGGAAAGGGTTATATTCTTCAAGAAGGGTAGTACAGGCTGGTTTTCTGACTACCTTGTTAGATCACATACCGGAACGGTCAGAGGCGGTGTCGTGTCGTAAGCGACCCCGCCTGTTTTTTGGAGTGTCCATGTCTGCCCGATATATGCAGCCACTACGTATACTGACGCAATTCACTTTTTTGGGTTTAGTGGTCTGGCTTATACTCTGCTTTTACAACTTTGTTCAGTATGTCAATTCTCCAACGGCTAGGACTATTGTTGCACGCCCGGATGGAATTGATGGCTTTCTTCCTATTTCAGGCTTATTAGGAAGCGTTTCGTGGCTAAGGGGTGACGGTATTAATACAATCCACCCGGCGGCAGTTATAATTTTTATTACTGTTATTATTGTATCTCTCCTGCTGAGACGCTCCTTCTGCTCCTGGATATGCCCGATCGCCGCACTTTCTGAATACGCCTGGAAAACAGGCTACAAGGTGTTTAGACGTAACTGGCGCCTTCCGATAATTATGGATGTGCTGCTGCGGAGTATAAAATACGCACTCATGGCCTTTTTCATTTATGGCATTGCAATTGCCATGTCGAGAGATTCTCTGCTAAACTTTATCCATTCTGACTATCACAAGGTTGCCGATATACGGCTGATGAACTTTTTTTTGCACCTGTCACCTTTTGCATTCGGTGTTATTCTTATCATTGTTTTGAGTTCATTCTTACTACGCAACCCGCTCTGCCGCTATCTCTGCCCGTACGGCGCGCTACTTGGTCTGGTTGCGATGCTCTCACCATGCAGGATAACAAGAAACTCAGAAAGCTGTATTTCGTGCGGTGCCTGTAGTAAGGTCTGTCCGACATACATCGATGTTATGCACAAAACGAGCGTAGCCTCACCGGAATGTATTGCATGCTGGCGCTGTGCCAGTCATTGCCGTTTTAATTCTGCACTATCAATGACCGCCTTTCAGCGCTTCGCCCTGCCCGGTTTTGTTTTTGCCATTCTGGTAGTGGTGCTTTTTTTTGGAGGAACAGTCATTGGCGCATTAAATGGGCATTGGCACAGCTCCATTACCCTGGAAGAATATGTTCGACTGTTGAAAAATAACTGATAAGGATTGGAATTATGGGCGTATATGCCAACACCGTAAGTATTACCCAGTTTACCGTAACTGGTGAGTTACCAAAAACTGAACTATTTGAGTGGTTTTCCAGAAAACTGTCGGATCGCAGTTTCCAATCTATTGAAAATTCTACGGAAGAGTCTTCCGAGGGGTGGGCACAGGTAGATAAACCGGATGACGCTTCATTTGAAATCCCTTCCGAATTCTGGCGTGATAATTTTATCGTAATTTCTCTCCGCAGAGATCAGCGTAAAATTCCTGCTGCAGTTCTCAAATCTCATGCAGCCCGGGAGGAAGCCCTTTTTCTGGCTCAGAATCCCAACTTGCGCCGAGCCCCCAAGCATAAACGAGATGAGATCAAGGAGCAGGTTCAGCTCCGCCTCATGTCCAGATGCCTTCCTGTCCCATCAACCGTTGACGTGGTTTGGGATATGAAGAGTGGTATAATGACCCTTTATAGCCTTGGAACCAAAGTTGTTGAACGCTTTGAAGATATCTTCAGGAAAACCTTTGAAGGATGCAGTCCTGTTATTGTCCACCCGTTTGCGCGCGCCAGAAAATTATTGAGTGGACAGTTGCTTGATGCTTTGGAAGCGGCCAATCAGGCCGGTTCAGATGCCGTAGTTGCTCTGATTCGGGATAACCAGTGGCTCGGCTGCGAATTCATGCTCTGGCTTCTGCAGCGCGGTGTAAACGGAGAAGGAGAGTATACGATTTCCTGCCCCGGCCAGATAGCGAATGGTGAGCGTTTTTCTGCCTGGATAGATGACCGGATCCAGTTTCAGGGTGGCGGTGAAGAGGGTGGTATCCAGAAAGTTACGGTTTCAGGCTCGCAGGATAGTTATCTGGAGGCAATTTCTGCTCTTAAAGGTGGCAAACGGATAACCAGTGCGACGATCTGTATTGAGAAAGACGAAAACCCCTGGAAGCTGACTCTTAAGGGTGATACGTTTGGCTTTGCCTCCTTTAAGTGTCCTCAGGTGCGTGTTGAGAAAGATTCAACCGTTGATCAAATGAGTGAGCGGGAAGCGGTTTTTTACGAGCGCATGTTCCTGTTGGATCAGGGGATACAGATGTTTGACAGCCTCTATACTCTATTTTTAAAGGAGCGTCTCTCTGAGGCATGGAATAGCCGCTTACTGGCAATTCAGGCATGGCTGAACGGGGAGTAGTTTGATGAAATTTATTGATGAAGTAACACTGCACGCAACTTCAGGTCATGGCGGAGCCGGGTGTGTAGCTTTCCGGCACGAAAAATTTATTGAGTTCGGAGGGCCTAGCGGCGGAGATGGCGGTAAAGGTGGTGATGTCATCTTTGAAGCGACTTCGGGACTCTCTACATTGCTGGAGTTGCGCCACAGACCGCATCAAAAGGCGGAAAACGGCCATAACGGCATGGGCAAAAACCGGCATGGCGCTGGTGGTAAGGACTTGCTTATAAAAGTACCGGTCGGTACGGTCGTCAAAGATGTTGAGACGGATGACATACTGGCAGATCTCACGGAGAACGGCCAGATTGTTATTTTACTCAAAGGTGGCAGGGGCGGTCAGGGAAATGCGCGCTTTGCCACTGCGACTAACAAAGCCCCTAAATTCGCCCAACCTGGTGAAGAGCACGAGGAGCGCAAACTCCGGCTGGAATTGAAACTAATGGCCGATGTCGGGCTTCTTGGCTTACCAAATGCGGGAAAATCATCGCTCATCAGCAAAATATCTGCAGCGCGCCCCAAGATTGCCGATTATCCGTTTACGACAACGGTTCCCTCTCTCGGAGTCGTACCGTATAAAAATTATCGCTCTTTTGTAATGGCAGATATTCCAGGTATTATCGAAGGTGCCAATGAAGGAGCAGGACTTGGCCATCGATTTCTCAAACACCTGGAACGCTCCGGTATACTGCTGCATCTGGTCGATATCTCGTGGATGCCGGAAAGAGATCCGAGAGCTGAATATGAATCCATAAATAACGAGCTCGCTCTTTTCAGCCCCGAGCTATCACTAAAAGGGCAGATTGTCGTAATTACCAAAACCGATCTTCCCCGGACCAAAGAAGAATTGCCTGCGATTAAATCATGGTTCGAAAGAAAAGGGGTCACAGTTTTCCCCATATCTTCAGCGACCGGAGAAGGGATTGAACCGCTACTGGACGAGATCGCCCGCCGTTTATGGGGACAGCAGAAAGAGGAGTGGTAATGCGGAAAGACGTTCTCAAAACTGTAAAGCGGGTTGTAATTAAAATCGGCAGCAGAGTCCTTACCGACGTTGACGGGTCTCTCGACATGGGAGTTATCGGCAGAATCTGCGACGAAATGGCTCTGTTGCGACGCCAGGGGTTGCAAATTATTGTTGTTTCGTCCGGTGCAATCGCAGCGGGGCGGAATGAACTCGGACTGACAGACAAGCCGCGCACAATTCCACATAAACAGGCTGCGGCTGCTGTTGGTCAGACGCGATTAATGCAGGCGTATGAGATTTCATTGGCTCCACACAAACTAAAAACGGCTCAGGTACTCTTAACCAGTGAAGATCTTGGCAGTCGGCAACGCTTTCTCAACGCCCGGGCAACTATTGATGCACTGCTCGGTTTCGGCATTATTCCGATAATTAACGAAAATGATACTGTTGTCGTTGACGAGATAAAATTCGGTGATAATGATAATCTCTCCGCACTAGTTACCAACGTGGCTGAAGCTGATCTGCTGTTGATCCTTACCGACATTGAAGGGTTTTACAGCGCTGATCCTAATACCGATCCCAAGGCGGTTCTGATACCATTGGTTACGGGGGTGACTCGTGAAATTGAGCGGGCTGCCGGAGGTTCCGGCTCTGCTCTGGGTACCGGAGGTATGGCAACAAAAGTTGCTGCCGCAAAAAAAGCGGGGAAAAACGGCGTTGCAACAATTATTGTATCCGGAAAACGTCCGGGGATTATTGTTGCAGCTTTAGATGGAGTCGAAGTAGGGACGCTGTTTCTTCCTTCCGATACCGGAATTAATCGCCGTAAACATTGGATTGCCTATACCCTGAAACCGTCAGGCCGGATAATAATCGACGATGGTGCCCGTAATGCACTGCTGAAGAAGGGAAAAAGCCTCCTGCCATCAGGTGTTGTCAGAACGGAAGGGCGGTTTGAACGGGGAGCGTGTATCAGAGTGTGTGGTCCGGATGGAGTGGAATTTGCCCGCGGGCTTACAGATTACTCAAGTGGTGAAACAGAACGCCTCGCTGGCTGCAACAGTCTCGAAATCGAGGGGATCCTTGGCTATTACTATGGCGATGTGATTGTTCATCGGGACAACATGGTTCTTATTTAGCCGGTATAACTACTGATGCAGTTGCGGTAAAGCGCTCTTTCCTCTGTAGGCCGCCGCTCTCAATCTCAACATCTCCGCGCAGCACCATGCCAACTGCGGTATTCTCCCGCACTTTCACATCAAGGTTTATCTGTGCAAGCTGTCCAATATCGACTTTATCAAGCTTGAAGAGAAGCGCTCCATTTGACTCCTGTTTAAATGGAGTGTCCGAAGTTCCCTGAAAATCCATTTCTGGTGGAAGCTGCAGTCGAACGGTTAAACTCTCGGCTGGCTGTGACCCTACATTAAGAACCGCCACACGATAACCGAGCTGTTCGCCCGGAGCAACTTTCGGTCTGACCAGTTTCGCAACAGCGCGAACAAGCGGAGCAGAACATATAACGACGGTTTCATTCCTGAAAGAGACATCACTGAATTTTGCAGAAACAGCATGTACCGACAGTAAAGAGCGATGTCCATCAACCATCTCTGATGGCATTTTTATCTGAACAGCCCCTTTGAACGTCTCACCGGCGGCCAGTTTCAAGCGAGTTACACTCTCGTCAGGTTTACCGCTCTTTGTCAGTACGGCACCATATTCTTTGGCTGCATTTGAAGTTAGCAGCAGTTCCTCGCTGTTGTTGCCCTTATTAGTTATTGTGAGCGGCACTGCACCACTGCTGCCGATCTTAAATGGCCCCGCTTCGTTGCTTAGCGAGATGGCTATTTTTATATTTGCCTTGGCAAGTTTTTCAGCGAGCAGGCGCTCTCTTTCCAGACGCTCTTCTTCAAGTTTGATTTTGGCAAGACGCTCTTGCTCAGCCTTAACTTTCGCAATTCGCTCCATCTCCAGCTTCTCTGCAGCAGCACGCTCACGGGCAATCCTGTCACTGGTCACTTTTTTTGCTGCCGCCTGCAATAATCTATCAGCCGCTGGAACTTCACCTTTTTGATAGCGATTTGCGAGGTTCTTCAAGTCATCTTCAACAGATGCCTTCAGCCTGCTCTCAGGGAATTCATTGGAAAACAGGGTTACGGACTCTGCAGCACGAAGATTATCGCCAGATTTGAGGCTTGCTCTGGCAATAAGAAGCAATGTAACATCCCGTAAGGGTGTCTCAGGGAAAACCTGAATTAATTGATCACATTTTTCAATTGTCAGCAGGTAATCTTTCTGCTGATACGCATTAAATGCCTCAACAAAAACTGTTGAGTCATCGATTTCGGCTGACTGCCCAGAATGAAAAGAGGTAAAAACCATAAACAACGCCATAACAACAGGAATAACTGATCTTATCAATGATTTCATATAATTAGTCCATAAAACTTTTTAGTTTTTTACTGCGGCTTGGATGACGCAGTTTGCGCAACGCTTTTGCCTCAATCTGTCTTATCCGTTCACGCGTTACCTCAAAATCATGGCCAACCTCTTCAAGGGTATGGTCACTCTTTTCGCCAATGCCAAATCTCATGCGGAGAACTTTTTCTTCTCTTGGTGTAAGTGTAGCAAGAACTTTGGCGGTACTCTCCGAGAGGTTATTCTTTATGACCGCCTCAATAGGAGAAATGACCCCCTTATCTTCAATAAAATCACCAAGATGGGAATCCTCTTCTTCACCAATTGGCGTTTCGAGCGAGATCGGCTCTTTGGCAATTTTCAGAACCTTGCGAACTTTGTCGAGTGGAAGCTGCATACGCTCTGCTATCTCTTCCGATGATGGCTCCCGACCATTTTCCTGTACCAACTGTCGGCTGGTTCGTATCAGTTTGTTGATAGTCTCAATCATATGTACAGGAATTCGTATTGTACGCGCCTGATCTGCTATAGCACGGGTAATCGCCTGACGGATCCACCAGGTTGCATATGTTGAAAATTTATAGCCGCGCTGGTATTCAAACTTATCGACGGCTTTCATTAACCCTATATTCCCTTCCTGAATAAGATCAAGGAATTGCAGCCCACGGTTTGTGTATTTTTTGGCAATCGAAACAACTAGCCGCAAATTGGCCTCAATAAGTTCACTTTTTGCGATCCGGGCTTTGCACTCACCCTCTTCGATTGCTTTTAGCGCCGCAGCCAGATCACGAGCCTTAAAACCGGATTCCAGCTCTACTTTATGGATCTTGCGTGCCGCATTACGAAGGCGCTTCTCCAGCCGCACGGTCTCTTCCTCGTCTAACTTGAGCTTGCTAAATTCCACAGCACAGTTATTATCTTCGTTCTGTAGTTTATCAAGCAGAGTTTTCAATTTTTCAACGGAAATAATTTTTTCGAGATCGGATAATTCAGCCTGCAACATATCCACTCTGCCGGACAGCTCCTTCAGACGTTCGGCAACTTTGTTGGTATGGCGATCTTTCAGTCTCAGAGACCTGAGAAGTTCCGCCTGTTTGTCTTTCTCCTCGCGTATCTTTCTTTCAAGATCTTTTTTCTTTGCCGGAGATTTAGCCGTCGAGAGTACTCCATAAATTTCCAATATCACAAGATCCTGCGCAACAATCGAGTCAATAATATCAAGTATTCTGGTCTTTTGGACATCTTCCTCATCATCTTCCAGAACTTCTTCCTCAACCTCTTTACTAACTTCAGAAGGTGTCATCAGAAACTTCCGCAGACGATCACCGATTGAAATAACCTCCTTGACAGTGATTGGCGTATTGAGTATCACGCCAGCAACATCACGTTCACCATCTTCAATCCGCTTGGCAATTTCGACCTCACCCTCGCGGGTAAGTAGAGAAACAGATCCCATTTCGCGAAGATACATACGAACAGGATCGCTTGTACGACCAATTGAACCGGGTTCAAATTCAACTTCTTCCGATTCACCTTCCGCCTCCTCATCATCATCAAGATCGCTTTTCATCTTCGGGATCTTGATCTTCTGGGCGGAATCAACTATCTCAATGTCCAGATCCCCGAATATACCCATGACGTCTTCGATCTGATCGGTAGCAATGTCAGGTGGGAGTATGTCATTAACCTCATCATACGTTAAGAAACCCTTCTCTTTGCCGATATCGATCAGTTGTTTAACGTTGTCCATGTTTTTCTTTGCCATTATGCATTCACCTCAGGAAGTAACGTATATCAGAGTCTAGATTTTCGTCTGCGCAAACTGTCTGCCTGCTGTAATAGCAATAAATATTCATCACTGCCGGGGTCTGCCACAGCCAGTCTGGCCGCGATGTCTTTTATTGATGAAACCTGTTTTTTTTCACCGCTTCGAATACATTGCCCAAGAACAGAGCGCCACTCTATACCGGCAATATAGGCATCTGAAACCAGTATCCTTGAAAAAAGCATCTTCTGCTCAGGTTTTTCAATAGATTCGGCCAGTTGACCAAATTTCATGTTGCCGTCAGAATCGGCAAGAACCGTAGATAAAAAACCGGCCAGTTCAAGGTAGTCATCCGAGAAGAGAGTTTCAAGGCCAACCCGGATTATTTCACCCCGAGCCTCAGGGTAATTCAAAAAAAGAGCAAGAAGAGTGTCCTGGATGGCATCACCTGCCTGAAAGTGCCTGGAGCCAGCAGACGAAGTTTCCTGCGGCAACAGTTTACCTCCACCCATCCGCTTGCGAAATGCGTGAACAGTTATCCCCAGCAGTCGGCAGATTTCCTTCTCGTACAAGTCGCGCTCTACCGAGTCGGCAATCTTGCGGAAACGGGGCATGATGTCATCGATAACCCGCACCTTATTGTCAACACTGTCAGGCGGAGTTTCGATTAACAGCGAGCGGACAAAATACTCAAAAGCGGGCCTGGCCTTATCACGAAGAGCGTTAAACGCTTCAGACGGATGTGCAGACAGAAAACTGTCGGGATCTTCACCGGCAGGCAATGCAATTACATATGCCGGCAGGCGTTGTTCAAGAAAAAGCTCCATAGAACGAATGGTTGCTTTTTTGCCGGCATTATCGCTGTCGAACAGCATGTAGACACGTTCGGCATGACGTTTGAGCATTCCGGCATGGGCAGCGGTAAGAGCCGTCCCGCATGTTGCAACAACATTCTGAACACCCGCACGATAAAGAGCGAGATGATCAAAGTACCCTTCTACAATAATTACGGCATTTCCTGTTCTTATCGACGGCAACGCCATATCAATCCCGAAAAGCACCGAGCTCTTGTGATAAAGCGGTGATTCCGGAGAGTTAATATATTTCGGGAGCGATGCATCAAGAACTCTGCCGGCAAAAGCGATCACCTGACCACGTATATCCCGTATCGGAAAAATCAGGCGATTACGGAAAAGGTCGTACCAGCCGGAATCTGATTTACGGATAATGCCAAGCTTAAGCGCACTCTCCATATCGACGCCGTTGTTTCTCAGATGTTTTGCCAGTCCATCACGACGGTCTGGCGCAAATCCAAGCCGATACGCGTCCGAAATACTGGCGTGAACGCCTCGGGCTGCTAGGTACTGCCGAGCCGGTTCACCCTCCTCGCCATTCAGTAGAACAGAACGGTAGTAGGCTGTTGTCAGATCATTAATTCTTCGGAACTGAACATGCTCATCCTGAGACTTTTTTTCCGCAGGGGTAAGCTGACGCTCCTCGATCTCAATGCCACTCTTCTTTGCAAGAAGTTTAACCGCTTCGGGAAAATTAACCCCCTCCATTTTCATAACAAAAGAAAACGCGTCACCACCGGCACCACAACCAAAACAGTGAAAAATTTCACGAGCAGGATTTACAGTGAAAGATGGTGTCTTTTCGGCGTGGAATGGACAGAGTCCGAGAAAATTACCACCCGCCAGACGCAGCGGCAGATAGTCCGAGACAACCTCAACAATTGACAGCCTGTCTGAAACTTCGCGAACTTTCTCCTCAGGGATCATCTCTTCTGACCTTTGGTATCACGCAACTCTTTAAGAAAATAATCGCCGGCTTGCGCCAGCAGATTGGCTGATTCAACCTCTTTGATTTTATTTCTCACCTGTTCGGGCATGAATCCCGATGTCGCAATGCTGAAAACCAGGCAGAGCAAAAGCGCGCCTTCGGCAACTCCTATGAGCAGACCGCCTAGCCTGTTCAGAGGGCCAAGCATCACGAGTTTCAGTGCCGCCGTCACGACATTGCCAATAATATGAGCAGATATTCCGATGACTAAAAGTATTATGATAAAAGCAAGAAACGAACAGATATGCGCAGGCAGATGGAGCGAGCTTTTTAAGGGTACCGCAAGCAGTGGGTAAAAGCTGTACGCCAACCAGCCACCTACAAGCAGACCTGCCAGCGAAGAGGCTTCATTGACAAGACCACGAACCAGCCCTTTGACGGCAAAAAAGCAGAGAACCGAAAAAATTATGATGTCGAATAGATTCATTGAGGCGATTTGACCCATTTACAAAGAAGGGGCAATCTCAATGAAAGCCCCTTGCCGATGTAATCCAGATTCCAGACCAGGGCTATGCCTCAAGCAAGCAGCCTCCGAACGACATCACTGACTGATTTACCATCGGCCTTACCGGCAGTGTGGAGGGAAACAGCCTTCATTACCCTCCCCATATCTTTCGCTCCAGTTGCTTCCAAATCCAGAATTGACTTCCTGACCAGCGATTCGATTTCTTCCAGGCTTAACTGTGCAGGCATAAACTCAAGGAGAATCGTAATCTCCAACTCTTCCTTTTCAGCAAGCTCAAGACGATTACCTTCCCGGTACATCCTGACAGATTCGCGCCGCTGCTTAATCAAAGTGGAGATAACATCGATGACCGCCTGGTCATCAAGCTCGCTCCGGGTCTCAATTTCACGATTTTTTATCGCAGCACGCACCATGCGTACAGCCGAAAGGCGCAGGTTATCCCGCGCCCTAGCTGCTGCTTTCATCGCATCTTCAAGTTGTTCTTTTAAAGTCATGCAGTCTGATCCTGAACAAACTAGTCAATCATTTTACGCTGTTTTTTGAGGGCCCGTTTACGAGCGGCGATTGCCTTCTTCTTACGCTTGATACTTGGTTTTTCGAAATGTTCCCGTTTACGAACTTCAGAGAGGATTCCCGCTTTTTCGCACTGTTTTTTAAACTTTTTAAGTGCCATTTCAAACGGTTCGCTGTCTTTAATTTTTACTCCCGGCATGTAGAATCACCCCCCGTCCATTCCTGAATAGTAAAATATATACTGCAAGCTACAAAAAAATTTGGTTGAACAAAATAGCATACCACGCACCTTTGTCAACAAACAAATGACCAAAAATCTGACATTTTACAAACTTCCATCCGAGTATGACATTTATTCAATCCCTATCAGCGCATTCCTGCATCACAACGGTCATCTCCGGAAGTTTACGCAAAAAGACTTCGACTATTTTCGGATCAAAGTGCCCACCACTGCTGGACTCAATTTCCTTGACCACATCAGGCAGAGGCCAGGCTTTTTTGTAAGGCCTTTCAGTGGTAAGAGCGTCAAAAACATCCGCAATTGCCGCAATTCTCCCAAAAATCGGAATTTCTTCCCCCGCAAGTCTGTTTGGATAGCCATGTCCGTCCCACCTTTCGTGGTGTGACAGTGCGATTGATGCCGCTGCTTTCAGAAAACTATTCTTATGATTCTTTCCAATAATGTTGCAGCCAATTTCGCTGTGTGTTCGCATGATCTTCCACTCATCATTATCAAGCTTTCCAGGCTTGAAGAGGATGCCGTCCGGTATGCCGATCTTTCCGATGTCATGCAGGGCAGTAGCACTGTAAAGCAGTTCCGCTTCACGCTCCGTGATGTTAAGAGCCTGACCGATTATGCGGGCATAGCTGGATACCCTTACGACATGCAGACCTGTCTCATTATCACGGTATTCGCCGGCACTGCCAAGCAGGTGCAGAACTTCGAGCCGACTCTCTTCAAGCTCAATAGTGCGCTCCCTGACCAGACACTCCAGAGCGCGGTTCTGATTGTAGACGGCAAGGTGGGTCCTGACCCTCGCCCTGACTATGGCTGCACTAATCGGTTTGGTGATATAATCGACCGCGCCGCAGTCAAAACCCATGGATTCGTCTTTGACCTCTCCTCTGGCGGTAACAAAGATTACCGGAATACTCCTGGTCAAGGGGTATTCCTTGAGCAATCTGCAGGTTTCAAATCCATCCATAAGCGGCATCATGACATCAAGCAGTATTATGTCGATAGCCATGGAACGGCAGATATCGATAGCTTCGGCTCCGCTGGTGGCAACCTTGATGGTGTATTCGTCAATTAATGCCGCACTGAGCAGGCTGATGTTGTGCGGAGTGTCGTCCACAATCAGTACCGTTGCCGGTGAAATGGTTGTCTTCATGGTTTCTAACCACCCTTATGAGAAATATGAATCCCGCTCTTCGCCGCAAGGGCCAGAACTGCTTCCCCGGCTTCCTTGTAATTAAAATTCTGTAGGTATTTTTTAATCTGGAGAACATCAGTGTGCGGCAATCCTGCCAGTTCTCTCTGATAATCGTCCAGATACCGTTCCGCCCTGCCGTCTCTGCTTTTAATATAACCCAGCAGAGTATCCAGGATCGGTGTGACCATGGGTGCATCAAGAGTGTCCGACGGGGATTCTTCACCCGGTGCAACTGGAGGCAACGCGATTTTCAGCTCCGTTACCAGGCGACCCAGTTCGGTGGCAAAATGCGCAAGAGCAGCATTGGTATCAACGGCTGACTCTCCACCAATTGCCTCTTCCAGCGCACTGGCCAACTCCTCCAGTTTCACAGCCCCTATGCTGCCGGCAATACCTTTGTTGGTATGGGCGTGGCGTGCCGCCAGCTTAATATCTCCTGCAGCCATGGTCTCTTCAATAAGCTGAGCTGCATTAGTATGATTCTCGATAAATTGCCGAAGCAACCAGAGATACAGATTCCGGTCGCCGTCAAGACGACTTAGGGCGGCGACCGTATCAATGCCTGAAATATCAGGGAGATCAACTGTTTTCGTTTCCGACTCCACTGTTTTCCCCCGAAGTTGAACTGTTGATTCCTGCTCTTTGAGGAATAATTTCATAACCTGCAGCATGGTTTTAGCGTTGATCGGCTTGGTGATGTGGGCGTCCATGCCGACATCAAGGATCTTCTGCCGCTCCTCCTCCATGGCATGAGCTGTCATGGCGATGATTGGAAGAGTGGTAAAACGTTTGTCCGACCTGATAAGCCTGGTGGCATCATAACCTCCCATGACCGGCATTTCAATATCCAACAGCACCATATCGTACTGCGTATCGGTGGCGGTAACCATCGCCACGGCTTCCTCGCCATTGACAGCCGAATGCACTTCGGCACCGGTCTCCTTGAGAATTTCCATCACAAGATGCCGGTTGATTTCGTTATCATCCACAAGTAGAACGATGGAACCTGAAAAATTGAAAATGGTATCTTTATATTCCCTGTTTCTGCTACAGACATGCTTGCACTGTTCTGAGCCATTTTCCCGGCAGAGACCGAACCAGGCGGTGAAGTAAAAACTGCTCCCCTCCCCCGGACTGCTCTCACACCACATTTCACCCCCCATCAGCTCTACCAACTGTTTTGAGATGGACAACCCCAAGCCGGTACCACCAAATTTGCGGGTAGTAGAGCCGTCAGCCTGGGAAAAGGCATGAAAGAGTTTATCGATCTGTTCTGACGAGATGCCTATGCCGGTGTCGCGCACGGCAACTTTGAGCTGCACCCGGTCACTTTCCTGTGTCAGCAGAGTGGCTTCAAGCACCACATCCCCATGCTCGGTGAATTTGACGGCATTGCTCAACAGGTTGGTAATTACCTGGCTAAGCCGGTGCGGGTCTCCGACCAGACATGGAGCAATCTCCGGTGACGTATGTATCAGCAGATGCAGCCCCTTGTCCAGTGCCTTTTGCTGGAGAATGTTGCGCACGTTGGCAAAAGTCTCGTTCAGCCTGAATTTGATCGATTCCATCTTAAGTTGCATGGCTTCAATCTTGGAAAAATCAAGGATGTCGTTGATAATGTTAAGCAGTAGCTCTCCGGCATTGTGGATTTTCAGGATATAATCATGTTGACGAGGCGGTAGATTGCTCTTCAGAGTCAGATCGGAAAACCCGATGATGGCATTAAGCGGCGTTCTGATTTCATGACTCATGTTGGCCAGAAATTGTGATTTGGCAATGCTGCTCGCCTGGGCTTCGAGGCGGCTTCGTTCAAGCTCAATGTTTACGGCAAGAAGCCCTCTGTTTGCCTCTTCCAAGTGCATGGTTCTTTGTATTACAAGTTGTTCAAGCTCCTGATTATGATTTTTTATGATCTCTTCTGCTTCTTTACGTAGAGTGATATCGCGCCATGTGACGAGCAAGGCCGATTCCCTCCCCCTCGGTATGACCACTATGGAGACCTCAACAAAAAATTCAGACTCGTCAAAGCGGCGATGTTTCCACTCAAATCTGGTACAGCCTTTATGCAGAGCCTCCCTTATTTTTTCCTTTACCACTTCAGAAGATTTTCTTCCATCATGCTGGAATTTTGGCGATAATATGTCCGGAGGCTGCCCAACAATCTGGCTCCGTTCACCGCGCAACATGACCTCGGCTGCCCGATTACAATCGACAAAGAGTCCATCGACAATAATCAGATATGCATCCGGTGAGTCCATAAACAGGCTGCGGTATTTTTTTTCACTCTCCCTCAGTTCTGCTGTTCTGGCATTTACCTGTTTTTCCAATGATTCCTGATATGCCAAATTCTCTTCATAGAGTTGGTTTATCTTAAACAGGTCATTCTTTTCACGGCGCCAGTATATAAGCGAGATGATACTGCCACCTACAAAGGTAAGTACTGCCAGTGCAATAAACGCCATTCTGATTTTGGCACTGGCTCCTGCTGTCGCTCCTATTTCCGCCTCCATCTCTCTATCGCTTTCCCTGGCGTACTCGTTTGCCAGAGATTCCGACTGACGGATTGCTTCCTTGTATTTTTCAATTGCCCTGTCGGCATCCTGTGACGTGGTGATTTTTCCAGTTTGTATCTGTTCATAGACCTTGTAGAACCCGAACATATAATCGTCAGCAAGCCTGTTAATCGATTGTATCGATTCCTTATGCTTTGCATGATTTTCCAACTTCAGAATGGCCGTTATCCACGACCGAAAACTGACCACCGTACCATCCCACTTTTTTTTGTACTCTGCCACTTTGGCAGCATCACCAATGTAGATAAAAAGTTCCTTTTCATAGCGACGGAGAGTGTTGATATCGTTTCGCAAACGCTGCGCATATTCAAGGAGTCGTGATTCCGCAACTGAAGAATTAATGTACGATTCCAACGTTCTCATACCGATATAGCCGCCAACGCATACAATGGGTATTGAAAACGCCATAATTGCGAAAAGTGTTATAATTCGGGCGTTGGTTTTCAGGTCTGATAACATCTTGATCTTCCAGTTATGTGTTTACTATTGAAAATACTTCCCGATGCTGATTTCCAGTTTTCCGTGAAGCAGCAGTTCGTCATCGTTGCATATCTCCGCGTGCAGGGCGACAGCAAGATCCAGAAAAAGCCGTGTGATATCCGGATCAAAGTGGCTACCCATCGATTCACGCAGAATCCCCACCGAGACGTCAAAACTGAACGGTTCCTTGTATGGACGTTTAGAGGTCAGTGCGTCAAACACGTCTGCTACCGCGAAGATGCGGGCGTTGATCGGAATAGATTCCCCACGCAGGCCAAGAGGATAGCCGCTGCCGTCGAATTTTTCATGGTGGCAGGCAACCACGACCTGCGCATCTTTTAGCCAGTCATAGCCACGGACGATGTCCTCGCCATGCTGGACATGGGTTTTCATAATCTTGAACTCTTCCTCAGTCAGGTTGCCCCGTTTGTGCAGAATAGCATCTGGGGTAGCGATCTTCCCCAGATCATGCAGAAAGGCTCCTTTGATCAGCCCCTGCATCGCGCTCTGTGAGAGTCCCAGGCTTTCGCCGATATTCACCGAATAGAGCGTAACCCGATAGTTATGGATATTGGTATCACTGTCCCGTTTGGAGATGGCGCTTCCCAGTACCTTTAGCATGCCGATGTTGGTAAGCGCCAGGCTTTTGGAGTAATCGATGAGCTTTCTGTTAAGTCGGATTATAAGCGGGTATAGCGCAAGGCTTGTGGCTGAAATCAGCAGGACAACCAGGATAAGCACCCAGAGAGTCTGCCGCTTGATCTCTGTGACAATATCACTAGGCGCACGATAGATTCCCTCCAGATAGGCTATCTTGGTTCCGGCGCTATTAAAGAGCGGCACAAACACCCTCATGAATGTTTCGTTCTCGACCATCAGTTTATTGCAGACTATGCCGTTTTTATCTACAAACTCGCTGCCATGCAAGGGGAGTTTTGCTTCTATCTCCTTTGCCTGCGGCTTTACCACCTCGGTGATCATATTCGCATCGGCATCGTAAAATTCTACGGCAATAAGGTGGTCCCGTATTATCTCAGCACCAATCTTGCTGTTAAGCTCTGAAAGTGCCTGTTCCGAGGGCGATTCAAGATACGAGTCAATGGCAGCAATATAACTTACAGTCTCGGCTTTAGCCATATTCACGACATGGTTATCCATACGGAAATTGCCCAGATAATTAACCAGACCTCCGATTACAATGGAGAGAACGAGCCAGAGCAGTGCGAGTCTGAGTAGTAGCCATTTATGAATGTTGTCTATCATTATTTGACCCATCTTTAAGGATGCACCGGCTTATGGCGTGATGCTTTTTCTTCCAGACCTGAGATTCCGAGGCGGCGGCGGAGTTCATCGTAGACAGCGGTAGGAGGGATATTCTGGTGGCCGAGAAGAACAAGCAGGTGATAGATAAGGTCGGCGGATTCGTAGACAATTTCGGAGCTGACACCCCCTTTGCCGGCAATAACTACCTCGGTCGCCTCTTCGCCAATTTTTTTCAGAATTTTATCGATCCCGCCACGCATCAGAGAAGCTGTATAGGAGTTGTCGGTCGGGTTGGTTTTGCGATCGAGGATGATCTGATAGACGGCTCCGATGATATCATTACTGTTCGTCATAACCGTACTTCTACCCCTTTGTCACGGAGATATTCTTTCGCCTCGCCGATACTGTATTCGCGATAATGGAAGATTGAAGCGGCCAGACAGGCTGCGGCACCAGCCGTTGTAAAGCCGACGTAAAGGTGTTCCAGATTACCGACGCCACCGGAGGCTATCACCGGAATTGACACAGCATCAACAACAGCTCGGGTCAACTCAAGATCATACCCATCCTTTGTGCCGTCGCAATCCATGCTGGTCAGGAGAATCTCTCCGGAGCCATAAGATTCCATCAAAACCGCCCACTCGACAACATCAAGTCCTGTAGGTTTGCGCCCTCCGTGCGTAAAAACTTCCCATCTCTTCTCGCCCGGAATTCGGCGTGCATCTATCGCAACCACCGTACACTGAGAACCGAAGCGTTCAGCCGCCTCTCGTACAAAATCCGGACGATCAACGGCAGCGGTGTTAATGGAAGTCTTATCTGCGCCGGCGTTGAGCAGGCGGCGAATGTCATCTACCGTGCGGATACCGCCGCCTACGGTCAGCGGCATAAATACGCAGTCAGCAGTCCGCTGCACTATGTCAATAATGATATCCCTGTCATCACTCGATGCGGTAATGTCCAAAAAGGTGAGTTCGTCAGCGCCCTGTTTGTCGTACATCTCGGCAATTTCAACCGGGTCACCGGCGTCGCGCAGTTCTACAAACTGCACCCCCTTGACGACGCGCCCCCCTTTTACATCCAGACAGGGAATGATTCGTTTGGTCAGCATTTCCGGAAACGTCCCTTTGTTAAATTTATGGCTTCATTCAGCTTGATCGCTCCGGTATAAACCGCCTTACCGGTAATAACACCGCTTACACCGTACGCTTCAATTGCCATAAGGTTTTCAATATCCTTGAGCGAAGAAACGCCGCCAGAGGCTATAACCGGGATAGAAACAGCTTCTGCAAGTGCTTTGGTAGCTTCAAGATTCGGCCCCTGGAGCATGCCGTCACGGCTGATATCGGTGTATATAACGGCGGACACGCCAAAACCCTCGAACCGCTTGGCAAGATCGACAGCAGTGACATCGGTCAGTTCTGCCCACCCCTGCACCGCAACCATGCCGTTTTTAGCATCAATACCGACCACGATCTGCCCGGGAAATCTGGAGCACGCTTCACGAACCAGTTCAGGATTACGCTGCGCTGCGGTGCCGATGATAACGCGGGAAAGCCCTAGTGACAGGTACGCCTCGATTGTAGCAATGTCACGAATCCCCCCCCCCAGTTGTGCCGGGATTGTGATAGCTTTCAGAATGGCCTCAATGGCGTCCCTGTTTTTTGGCTGGCCGGCAAAGGCACCGTCAAGATCGACAATATGCAGAAGTTCAGCCCCCTGATCCTGCCAGGCACGAGCCTGGGCAGCGGGGTTGTCGTTGAAAACCGTATCCTTATCCATCAGCCCCTGTTCGAGGCGGACGCATTTTCCTTCTTTCAAGTCTATGGCGGGAATAACAATCATAGGGATCCTTTCAAAATCTTTCACCACGGAGATACAACCAAAAGTAGCGTTTGCAAGCGAGGTACGGCGAAAAACAAAACCGTTGTGGAGTTATGAACCACCCGCAGAGCGGGGGGCTTGAGGAAAGCCCCTGAAAAAGGGACTAAAAAAACAAAGACTCTTCAACCAAATAGTGATCTAATATAGGGTTCTTTGGTAATCTCTCGTTAGGAATCATTTGCGGCAAATGCTGCAGAGTCCATATATTTCCATTTTATGGCTTTTAATCTGAAAACCGTGGCGAGCGGCAATTTCATTCTGCAGTTTTTCGATGGTTGCGTCTTCAAATTCGACAATGGAATTACAACCGGTACAAACCAGATGGTCATGATGTTCGCCGGTCACAACATGTTCATAACGGGTCTGGCCGTCATGGAGCAGTATTTCGCGGGCCAGGCCAGCCTCTGTAAACAGCTTGAGCGTACGGTAGACCGTCGCATGCCCGATGCCCTGATTGCTTGATTTAATCTTAAAGTAGAGTTCTTCAACACTGACGTGCTGATGTGTGGAAAGGAATATATCGAGGATAATATCACGTTGTCGGGTGGAACGAAGACCTTTGGATGCGGCAAAGTCATTAAACATCATCTTTTTTTTAAGAATCATCTCTACCCCTTATTGCACTTGTTTATATGACGACTACTCCATAGTCTGACTAAATGTAAAGTTCATCTCCTTCACGAGCCAACCTGATATCGAGTTTATTTGAGTCAATTTCATGGCGTGACACTGCTTCGGTAAATACCTTTTCCAATGCATCGTCACTCCTGGTTGGTTCGTGGTGAGTACAATAAAGGAATTTTGTATCCACATCCTGAGCCAGCTTGATACTGCTGTCAAGCGTACCATGTCCCCAGCCTTTTTTTAGCGGATACTCCTCCTTAGTGTAGGCAGAATCAGCAATGAGTACATCCACACCGCTGACGGCCTTGACTATCGACTGACACTGAAGTTCAATTAATGATTGATATTCCTCAAAACCATCTTCTCCAGGCTCGTAGATATTGGTGTGCGGCTCGTGATCACCCGTAAAAAATACTGACTTACCATTGCAGTCAATGCGGTAACCATGATTGACTACCGGGTGATTGAGGAGAATTGGGGTAATAACGGCTGAACCCACCTCCACCGGCTCATATGGCATGACGGTAAAGTACTCGATAGGTGTTTTTGTCTCTGCTTCACGCACCGGAAAGTAATTATACTGCATCTGGACATTAATAATTCTCTCAGGTCCTTCGCCGGTAATAGGATCGAATGAGGCGTAAAGTTTAACTCGATTCCCCGGTATGTAGAGGGGTATAAAAAACGGTAATCCATGAATGTGATCCCAATGACTGTGGGTGTTGAATATATTTACGGAAACAGGAAGTTCCTTTAACAGTGTTTGCGACAAAGGAAAGATCCCGCTGCCACCATCCAGAATGATAATCTCGTTGTTGTCTGTACGAATTTCAATGCAGGTGGTATTGCCGCCATAGCGCATCGTGCTTGGTCCTGGTGAGGGAATTGAACCGCGCACACCCCAGAATTTTATTTTCATGTAGTCACCTCTTTATTGACATTTGCATATGATTCTGCCTCGATAACTACTTTTGAGATATCTCCAAGTTGGGCAATAATTTCATCAATGTTACCACCGAAGCGCTTGACCAGACTTGGCGGCAGCTCTTCCACAACGGCGTTGCCGCTGTCACCCAGAGACAATTTGTTACTGATCAGGTTGGCCACGAAAAGGCAACTAAGCATCGTGTTGTTAGGTGAAATTTCATCATGATGTTGGCGAATGGTGGAAGATAGCGATTTGGAAAGCTGCCATTTTTCAGCCAGCATTGCACCTACGATAGAATGGTCGGCGCCGATAATCTGCTCCTCGGCGATATGTAACGAGGTGTTATTCTCCCTGCTAAGAGCAAGAGCCGCCTTAAATTCAGCAGGCATAAACTGGGCAAACACAACCTTACCGAAATCATGCAGGAGTCCGGCAATATGACAATCAGAGGGATCGGTGGCACCGTTATCATATTTCTGGCATAACATTCGAGCAAGACCGGCTGTTGTAAGGGAGTGCATAAGGTAGCTTTGTATATCAAACCCTGCGTCATTACGTGTAGGCAGAACTCCAACGGTAGCAAAAGATAAAGCCATGTTTTTTATCGTGTTAATACCAAGACAGACTACGCAATGATGCACCGTGGTAATGGGATTGGGAAAGCTGTAGTAGGCAGAATTCAGAATACGCAGCAACTTTATCGTCATTACCGGGTCGTTCTCAAGCACCGTCACCAATTCCTTAGGCTTGCAATTGATGTCGCGGGTGATTTCCAGAATGCGTTGCACACTCTTGGAGAAACCTGGCATCTTTTCAACGGCGGCAGACAATTTTTTGGTAAGTTCACTTGATATTTCAGTCATCAGATTTTACCCACTTTACAACATGATTTTTCATTTTCCCGCGAGGGGAATGCCCTGCGCTGGTTAAGCAGTTGACCTGAAACATCCATGGTGATATTCTCCCGGAAAATTTGAACGGCGATAGTCAAGTGGATTCTGCCTGCAACTTCCCGTATTTTACCTGAGAAATATATCAATCGACGTTGTTTATATATCTTGGCCATTTATAAATTCAACTGTTTTTATGTAATAAATGTATTTTTTAAATTCCAGGTGCCATAATTTTAGTGGAGAGCCATGAAAATCATCAACGCAATCACTCCGGATACCCAATTCATCTCACTTGAATACTTTCCACCAAAAACACGCGAAGACTGGCCGGTTTTTTTCAGAACTGTACAGCGACTCGCTGTTTTGAAACCGCTTTTTGCCTCGGTGACTTACGGCGCCGGCGGAAGTACCAATGTTGATTCGCTCGAAATAGTCACCCGGATTCAGCATGAATATGGCATTGAAACGATGGCGCATTTAACCTGTCTTGGCTCAAATACGAGCGAGGTCAACCGGTTTCTAAACGATCTGGCGGCGGCTGGCGTCAGTAACGTTCTAGCCCTGCGCGGAGACTTGCCTCAGGATGGCTCTGTCGAGCCTCCCCTACCCTCCCCGCTGCAATACGCATCAGATCTGGTCAGTCTGATCAGGTCTTCATTCCCGACCATGGGGATCGGAGTTGCAGGATATCCGGAAGTTCACCCCGAAGCAGCAACTCCGGAAGATGATATCTCCTATTTGAAGCTGAAGTTCGCCATGGGCGCAGAGTTTGCCATCACACAACTATTCTTTGATAACAACCTGTATCATACCTTTGTAAAACGGGCTCATGCAGCGGGAATAACCAAACCGATCATCCCCGGCATTCTGCCGGTCGTTAGCCTGAAGGTCATTAAACGCATTGTTTCCCTCTGTGGCGCGACCATTCCGGCAGAATTTCTTACCGAACTGGAACAAGCCGATCGGACGGGAGGTACTGCGGCAGTGCAGAAAATCGGCATTGCCCACGCCAGGCGACAAATCAGGGAACTTCTGGAAGCCGGAGTACCGGGAGTGCATATTTACACTCTGAACCGGGCAGAAGTTGTGTTGGATCTGGTTGAGGAGTTGCCTCTTATCTAGGCCGCAAAAACAGCTTCCTCAGACACTCTCACCGTTTCTTCCGCAAATTTCCCGGTGAATAGCCAGACTTCTCTTGCCAAAAGCACTGATGAAGTGATTGACCTGTGAATATCCCAACAGGGCGAATGTCATTCGCCCCTACATCTTCGAATCTATTTTCCATTGAATTATCCGCAAAAGCAGATATAGTTACCGCAATTCTCTTATCTTTGTCCTCAAGGTTTCCAAGCAATGAAGTCGGTATCAATTGGAATATGCCTGCTGATCCTGTCGATTGTGCTTCCATCCTTCGCCGCCGACAAACCGCTCATCCGTTTCGGTGTCATTCCTCGCTACAACCCGGTTGTCATGTACAAGCGTTACCAGCCGATCATGGATTATCTCACCCAAAACACTCCATACAGATTTGAATTGAAGATCAGCCGTGACTACCCGGAGGCGGTGCGATTCCTCAAGGAAGGGGTCACTCCGATCACTTCACTTGGTGATGTCACCTTTATCGAAGCGAGCACTCTCTATGGTGCGATTCCGATCCTCAAGCCGCTTAACCAGGAGGGTAGCCCCTATTACCGTTCTGCCATTATCGTCTCAAAAAGTTCGCCGTTGCAATCACTGAAAGATCTCAAAGGGAAAAAAATGGTGTTCGGTTCACCCCATTCCACATCTGGAAACCTCATACCTCGATACATGATATGGAACAGCGGCGTAAAACTCCAGGAGCTGGCATCAATCACCAATCTGAAACATCATGATGCCGTAGCCAAGGCCATCCTGAAGGGACAATTCGATGCCGGAGCGGTAAAAGACGTTATTGCGAATAAATATATGAGTCATGGCCTTCGGGTTCTTGCCTATTCAGAGTTGCTCCCGTCAGTACCGCTAGTAGTGAGAAAAGAGGCTCCTCCAGAGTTTATCAAAGCCGTCAAACAGGCCCTTCTGAAGCTTGACCGCAACAATCCGGAACACAAAAAAAACATGGCAGACTGGGACGACGAGTTCAAGAACGGTTTTGCGGAGGCAAACGTTACTGATTACGGCAGGATTTTCTCCATGATCCGCGACATTCCTGCAGGGTGCGGTTATCGGTGTCACAAATGAAGATGCGGTTTTTCCTGGGAATAAAGGGCAAGTTTGTTCTGACAGCCGCGCTTATTGTGGCAATCACCTCCATAATCCTGGGAACTTGGGCGTGGCGCAACGAGAAACGACTCCTGTACGATCGTCTGGTAAGTAACGCCCGCAGTATGGCTAATTCGCTCCGAACGCCAATTATCAACGCGCTTTTATATGAAGAAATGGCAGTTATCGAGGAGGGAGGGCTTCTTGATAATTTTGTAGAGGAGATAGTTTCCAACAGTGATTTTCCGACCAGGTACGCTTTTGTGACCGATGACAAAGGTAAGGTGCTTGCCCATAACCGCTATATGGAATATGGCCTTACATATAAAGATGATCTTACCTGTGAGGCGTTACAGGGTTACACGTTCCTCTCCAGAATTGTCCTTGATGCATCAACACAAGAGCATATTCTTGACATTGCCGTTCCGCTCCGTATCCATGGCAAGAGTTGGGGAAGTTTGAGAATTGGCATCTCCATGAAGCCGCTCGAACATGAACTCTATCTGATGGGATTCAAGGTAGTTTCCTTTTCGGCCTTTTTTTTCCTTGCCGGAACGATGCTCTTCTATTTTGTCGGCCAGACAATAACCCTTCCGATTCAGAAACTTGCCGGCGCGATGTCTGAAATTAACTCGCAAACACTGACGGTTGACCTGCCGGAACTGAGGAATGACGAAATCGGTGTTCTCCAGGAAAATTTTCGTGAAATGCTTGAACGTCTGCGTCTCAGTGAGGGGGAGCGAGAACGGATGATTGCCCAACTGATACAGAGCGAGAAAATGGCCTCGATAGGAAAAATCGTGGCAGGGGTGGCACATGAGGTCAATAACCCGCTGGCCACTATCGGTACCTGTATTTACAATCTGGAACAGGAAAACGCGAGCCCGAGCCGCAATCTCGAAATAATCAAGCAGGGAGCAGAGCGGATCAGAAAAATAGTCAGCCAGCTTAACGATTTTAGTCGAGCCGGCTCTCTTGACTTGCAACCGATTGACAGTAATCGGTTCTTCAGCGAGAGTGCCGAATTTGCCAGAATTGCGCTCAGCAAGCACAACGTACGACTTGTGACTCAGGATGATTGTCATCGTTCATGTCCGCTATCGTTGGATAAAGGCAAAATCCAACAGGTGATACTTAATCTGCTGATCAATGCTTCAGATGCTTCACAACCATGGGATAACGTTTACTTCAGCGCATATTGCAAAGATTCATTCTACCATATCGAGGTGAAAGACACCGGTTGTGGTATTCAGGAAGCTGATTTGGGCAGGATATTTGATATCTTTTACACCACCAAGCATGCGGGTAAAGGGACTGGAATCGGGCTCGCCATCTGCAAAAGTATCGTCGAGATGCACGGAGGTTTGATAAAGGTCGCAAGTAATGCCGGGGAGACAGTTTTTACGGTTATAATCCCCCAAAATGCCAAGGAGGTATGCAGTGCAGAAATTCAAACTTCTGCTGGTTGAAGACGATCCTTTGTTGGGCGAGGCACTACAGGAAGCCCTTACCACCAACGGATATCATGTACGATGGTCTGACTGTGCCGCCAGCGCACTTGAGGCGATCAGCGACGAATCGTTTGACCTGTTACTCCAGGACGTAAAACTGCCGGATGCCGATGGCCTTGATGTTTTACAAACAGTGCTCAGTCACGAGCCAAGTTGCAAAGCCCTGGTAATGACCGGTCAGGCAACGATAGAGATGGCGGTTCGTGCCATGAAACTCGGAGCCTTTGACTTTATCACCAAGCCTTTTGACGTGACTCTTCTGATGCTGAAACTGGAGCGGATACTCGGTTACCGCAGCCTTGAAAAACAACTTGAGCAACTTTCCTCTGAAGACAAGACCCGGCAGCTCCGTCTCATTACCCGTTCTCCGGGTATGCGGGCATTACTTGACACTGTGGCGGTTGTTGCCGCCAGTAGTGTATCTCTGTTGCTACAGGGTGAGAATGGCACAGGCAAAAAGCTTTTGGTTGAAATCATTCATTCCATGAGTTTGCAAAAAAGTGGTCCACTGGTACGTGTTCATTGTGCTGCTATTCCGGTAACCATGCTGGAAGAAGAGCTATTTGGCGTCGAAAAGGGCGTCATATCTTCAACTGATCGCGGAAAACCGGGACTATTGGAGTCGGCGCAAGGAGGTACACTTCTCCTGGATGGAGTCGATGAGCTCCCACTGCCTGTTCAGGCCACTCTGACGGGCGCTCTGGAAGAAATGGCGTGCTGCCGGGTAGCCGGAACATCATTAAAAAAACTGGATTTCCGTTTAATCTGCTCTACAGTCCAGGATTTAAAAACCATGGTTTACGACGGTCTCTTCCGCAAAGACCTCTATTACCGGGTCAACGTAGTTACGCTTCACGTACCGCCATTACGGGAGCGTCGTGAAGATATCCCGTTACTTGCCGCTCACTTTGTTAATCAGTTTGCCAGAAATGAGCAGAGCCGGGTGCAACTTTCCCAAGAGTTTCTTGATCGTCTGATGTTACTGCAATTTCCAGGCAATATTCGTGAACTGGCTAATCTGATCGAACAGCTTACCCTGCTTTATCCCGGGCAGGTTATCCGGGAGCGCCACCTCCCTGCTCAAGCGGAATCCTCTTTTGATATGGGAACCCAGTTTGAAAAAATTCAGGTTGGTATGCCACTGAAAGATGCCGTAAATCTTTTTGAAATGCGCTACATACAGAGAGTGCTGGATAGTCTGGGGGGCCAAAAAGGGCGGGTCGCCAAAGTATTGGGGCTCTCCCGCAAGGTGCTTTGGGAAAAGCTGAAGCGTGGGTAAAGCTGTTTATCTACTCTTGACATAAAGTATCCAGCAGTAAAATCTCTCTTTTTTCGATGTTACGCAATCGTAACATCAAAATTACCCATAATTAACCTGTAACTATCGATAATAACTCAATATCATAGTCTTAGATGAGCTGATTCCAAACGTTGCAGATATTCATGCATACAAACCGTAAAATTATCTGTTACGGTATCGCAACATAAAAGTCTTATAAAAATAAATAGTTGCAATATTTATACTGCTGTTGTATACACGCGGCAGAGAATATTTTTTACCAAAAGGAGGAAGAGGATGAAACGAATCATTGCACTAGCAGCTTGTTTTGCCCTGCTTGTGGTCGGCGTTGCCTTCGCCAAGGTTGGCGGCGGCGATGTCACCATCAAGTACAAGAAAGGGGAGGTAGTTTTCAGCCATGATAGTCATGTTGGAGGAGTGGGGCTGGAGTGTACAAAGTGCCACGACAAGCCCTTCACCACCAGCGCACAACACAAGGCAGTCACCATGAAGCAGATGCAGCAGGGTAAGTCCTGCGGCTCGTGCCACAATGGCAAAGCCGCTTTCACAGTGAAAGGTAACTGTAAAAACTGTCACAAATAAATTATCACGCAAGGGAGGAAACTAAATGGAGATCAAACGTAGAGATTTTCTCAAGATTACCGCCGTAGCCGGTGCAGTTGCAACGGTCGGACTACCAAAGCTGAATGCTTTTGCATCGAACCACATGGCTAAAGCAGGCGAAGCTTCAGCGGGTGAGTGGGTACCATCAACCTGTATGGGGTGTACCGCCTGGTGTCCGGTTGAGTTCTATGTACAGCAGGGGCGCATTGTGAAGGTTCGGGGCAACCAGCTCTCGAAAGCCAACGGCGGTTACTGCTGTCCGCGTGGCCATCTGATGATTCAGCAGACCTACGATCCGGATCGGATCAAGGTTCCGATGAAGCGTACCAACCCTGCCAAAGGCAAGGGGATTGACCCCAAGTTCGTGCCGATTTCCTGGAACGAAGCTCTGGATATGGTTGCCGACAAAATGATTGCTCTGCGCAACGCGGGCACACCCGAAAAACTGACCTACATCCGTGGTCGCTACTCATCCACCGGCCAGGCGCTGCTATACGGCTCCATGCCGAAGATATTCGGCACCAGCAACTACTTCTCGCACAGCGCAATCTGCGCCGAATCCGAGAAGATGGGTCCAGGCTATACACAGGGGTTCTTCGGCTATCGCGACTATGATTTAGCCAAAACCAAGTGTCTCGTTGCCTGGGGCTGCGATCCAGTCTCATCCAACCGTCAGGTACCCAACACGATCAACAAGCTGGGTGACATCTTTGACCGCGGTACCGTCATAACTGTTGACCCGCGTCTCTCTTCAATCGCTTCCAAGTCCAACGAGTGGCTCCCGATCAAGCCGGGCACCGATGGCGCGCTGGCCGGTGCCATTGCCCATGTGTTGCTGACCGAAGGGATGTGGAGCAAGGAGTTTGTGGGTGACTTCAAAGACGGCAAAAACCAGTTCAAAGCAGGCGCAAAGATTGACGAGAGTGCTTTCGCCGAAAAAGAGACTCACGGCCTGCTGAAGTGGTGGAATATCGAGCTGAAAGACAAGACCCCTGAGTGGGCCGCCAAGGTTACCCTGATCCCTGCCGAGCAGATCGTCCGCGTCGCCAAGGCGATGGGCAAAGCCGGCTCCGCCTGCGTCGTCTGGATGGGGCCTGGCGTCGGCATGACCCCGCGTGGCACATACGCCTCAATAGCGGTATATGCCCTGAACGGCATCCTCGGCTCCATCGAGACCGAAGGTGGAGTATTTATGAGCTCCAGCACACCAGGCACATCTTTCCCCAAGGAAGACAAGTTTGTTGACGAAGTCGCCAAGAAGGGGAGCAAAGCGAAGAAGCTTGACGGGCGCGGCGCCAAGGATATGCCTGCCATAATGGGTGGTTACGACGCTGAAGTGAAAGACAAAGATGGCAAAGTAACAAAGGCCGCCAGTGCTAAGGCGGGGGTTGTAACCAACGCAGTCGCTGATGGAATGCTGAAAGATCCGGACGCATGCCAGGTCATGATCAGCTCATGGACCAACTTCAACTTCTCCTGCACCGGCGCTCAGCGCTGGGATAAGGTCATGGAGAAGGTACCGTTCTTCGTCCATATGGTCACCAACGCATCCGAAATGACTCAGTTTGCTGATGTCGTGCTGCCGTCAACCTTTTCCCCGACCGAGAAACTCTCGATCATCACAAACGGCGCCAACCTGCATGGTCACATGACCATCTCACAGGCTGTGACGAAGCCGCTCTGGAATGTCAAGTCCGAAGAGGGGGCTGCGATATGGCTGCTGGCCGAGAAGCTCAAGGCCAAAGGTTTCCCTAACCTCTATGACTACTACGCCTCCTTTGAGGATCCGGAGACCAAGAAGAAGCCGACCAACGCCGATGAGTTCGAGGAGATCGCAGCAAAAATCTCCAGCCAGAAAGTATGGGATGGCAAGGAAAAGATGAAAGGGGATCAGGTCAACGGCTGGGCAGATTTCCGCAAAAAGGGTATCTACAACACCGAGCGCCAGACCTACAAGAAGAACTGGGGCAAGTTCAAGACCGATACCAAGAAATTCGAATTCTACAGCGAGACCCTTAAGAAGACCCTTACCCTCTTTGCCGAAAAGCATAAGACCAGCATCGACGACGTGCTTAAGAGCAGCGGTTACGAAGCACAGGGTGAGCTTGCCTTTGTCCCGCACTTTGAGTCACCGAAACGTCACGGCAGCGAGAAAGATTATCCATTCACCTTCATTGACCACAAGTCGCGTCTGAACCGTGAAGGGCGCAGCCAGAACACCGTCTGGTATCATGAATTCAAAAAAGTTGACGTAGGGGACAAGAGCTGGGATGACGTCGCCAAGATCAACCCGGAAGATGGCAAGAAGCTCGGGATCAAGGATGGCGACATCATCAAGCTGACCTCCACCAACGCTTCCATCACCTGCACCGCCCGTCTCTGGGAAGGTGTACGCCCCGGAACGGTAGCCAAGTGCTACGGCCAGGGTCACTGGGCATATGGTCGCGTAGCGGCCAAGGAGTACGGCAAGAAGGCGCGTGGCGGCAACAACAACGAGCTCATGCCATCCGACTTCGACCGTCTGAGCGGTTCCACCGCACGTAACGGCGGTTTCACCGGCGTCAAGATCGAGAAAGCCTAAGAAAGGGGGGATATAATAAATGGCAAAACAATACGGAATGGTCATTGACCTTCAAAAATGTGTTGGCTGCGGTGCTTGCGCCTTGGCCTGCAAAACCGAAAATAACACCCAGGCGCGCGCAAACGGCCAGACATTCAACTGGGCGGACTTTTCTTACAGGGAAGAGGGAAAGTTCCCGAATCCAAGTTTCACCGCCATACCGGTGCTTTGCAATCACTGCACCGATGCGCCGTGTGTCAAAGCATGTCCGGTAAAAGACAAGGCGATGTTCAAAACGGCAGACGGTATCACAATGCACAACGATGCACGCTGTATCGGTTGCCGTCGTTGCCAGAAAGCCTGTCCTTACAGCGCCACCGATGTGGACAAGGAAAAGGCAGCATATTCTGTCATCAGCGCCAACAGCGGAACAGCAGCACCACACGCCGCTTCGCGTGATGCCAGCGAATTAATCAAAGGTTGCACCGCCTCCGGCGCAGAAACTGCCAAAGCCGCAGGCGCAGTTATTCCGAACCTGAACAACTATAGTCATCCCGACTATGAGAGTATCAGAAAGCAGGGTGTGGTTGAGAAGTGTATCTTCTGCGCCCACCGCGTAGCCAAAGGGATGGAGCCTAACTGTGTTGCCGCCTGTCCGGCAAAGGCCCGTATCTTCGGCGACCTGAAAGACGCAGCAAGTGCTCCTGCACAGGCTATGAAGAAGTATAAGCCGATGCGTCTCCAGGAAGATAAGAAAACCAAGCCAAACGTGGCTTACATCCGCGCTTTTAAAGGTGGGGGTAAAGTTTAACAGCCCTGTTGACTGGCTACATCAGACCTCCGAGGTTTTGAAAACCTCGGAGGTCTTTTTTATAAGGAATAATGATCATGACCGTAAAAAATACTATCACCACTACACGTGAAGACATTTACCGCCTGCTGGCGGCCTGTTATTATTCACCATCAACCGAATTTATCGAGGAGAAATGCTGCGCAACCCTGGCCACTCTTCTTGAGCCTGTAGCGCCGGATGCTGCAAAGTATGCCGCAGATGCTGCAGTTGCTGGCGGCAAAATTGAACTTGAGCCTCTGGCTGTGGAACACGCACGCCTGTTTATCGGCCCTTTCCAGCTTGTTGCGCCGCCATACGGTTCGATCTATCTTGACGAGACTAAAACCGTCATGGGGGATTCAACCGCCAAAGTTGCGGCTTTCTACCACAACTGCGGTCTGCACCTGGCAGAAGACTTTCACGAACTGCCGGATCACTTCGCCGTTGAACTGGAGTTCATGTCCTTCCTTGCCTTCAAGCAACGGGAGGCTGAGGTATCTGGAGATTCGAATGAAGTCGCCCGAATCACATCGCTGCAACAGGAATTTCTCGGCAGATTTCTGATGCCGTGGCTTGAGCCGTTTACCTCGGCAATAATTACTGATGCCGAAGCTCCTTTCTACCAGGCAATCGCCCGGTGTACCGCCGCTTTCATCAATGCTGATTACACTGCATTGACAAATGTGAGCAATGGCTGACAGCAAAACTGCTATTGGCAGCAAAGATGATCTGAGCGTCGACGCTTCCCGCTGTCTGAAAATGCGTTTCAGCGAAAGCAGTTGTCGGCGTTGTGCCGATATCTGCCCGCACGGAGCCGTCATCCTTGATAGCACCCTCACCATCAATCCGGACCGGTGCCACGGCTGTATGCTCTGTACTTCAGTATGTCCGGCTGGTGCGTTGGAACAGAATAGCGATTTTCACGCATGTCTTGCCAAGCTCTCCAAGGTCTCAGAACCGATACTGGGTTGTATCCGAACAACGGAGTGTTCAAATGGAACCGTCACCTGTCTGGGCGGCCTTTCCGAAGAACACCTGGTCGCGCTCTACCATACTCTGGCAGGAAAATTGACCCTCAATCTGTCTTTGTGCAGTGACTGCCGCAACCATTCAATTATCGGTCAGCTTAAACAACGACTGGACGCCCTTTCTAAAGCAAGGTTGTCCAGCAGTGATTGCAACATCGAGATTTCAGAATCAGCTCAAGGCATGAATTACCGAGATGAATCAGTAGATCGCAGGAGTTTTTTCAAGTCTTTTGGTAAGTCTCTATTTACAAGCGCATCTGTCATTATTTCTACCCACAATGAGCAGACCGAGCGTCGAACAAATTATACAGAGAAACGGGTGCCGATCAGAAGGGAATTGCTGAACCGTACGAGAAACAAACTCTCTCCGGAGTTGGTTGTTCATTTACAGAAGCACTTTGACTCTTTTGTTTCATTTGATGAAACCTGCACAAGATGCCAGGGGTGCGTTGCAATCTGCCCTACTGGCGCATTGTGGAGCGAAGCCGACAATGAAATACCAATTCTGAGACAACTGCTGTGTACAGGATGCGGTTTGTGTTGTGAATTTTGTTTGGATGGTGCGGTAAGAATTGTTCCGTGATCGATATAATCCGGTTCGATCCCGTTAAAGATCAGCCAGTAGAGCTATGACGGTTTCAACTTCAACCGGTTTCAGTATCGTCTGTTCCGTGACCCAGGAAAGCAATGACGCCTTGCATTCCGGAAGGCCGCTCAACATATCCAGATGAGCTGCAACAAGTATAACCGGTAAATCAGGAAATTCAATGCCGTGAAGCATGGTTGATACCGAGCGATAGACTTTGTCATATCGCTCCTGATCAGCCACTTGCCGTCGCTGCTGCGTCAGCTTTTCGAGCGCGCTACGGAGATTATCAAGTGGCGGATGGAGAGTAAGAGCAGCCAACTCCTTGTGAAGCAATTCAAGCTGCCGCTCCAGCAACATCGTCGGCATGCCGCGAGCTGACAGCACTCTTCCAAGCCAAAGAACCTGTTCCAGAATGATATGTTCATCCAGATAGACCAAGGCCGCCAGCCAGGCAGCATCACTGTCGGTAAAGCGACGCCCACGCTCCCCATAGCGCCGCTCATAATAGGAAAACTCGTCACGGCACCTTCTGCCGGCACGGATAGCCGCCTGCAGGATTTCCGGTTCCTGAGGCACCGGATGATCGCCTGCTTCTGGATTCAGCCCCGCAGCAGTAAAAGCATTGCCAGCCTCCGGCAACGGGTAGAGCAGTTGGTGAAAGTGCTCCATGGAGTCGTACATTTCTGTTGCCCCAAGAATTGCGTGAGTGGTCATATCAGGATTTGCGCCGTTTGCTATCGAACAGAACTCATCCCAAACTGAATCCGTCTCCGCACCATAGCCCAGATAGAAAGAGGTTCCCTCATCATCAAATTTGAAGCACCTGATTATGTCTGCCAAATGGACCTGATTGCCGCGCATGGTTCCCTGCAGGACATACAGGTAGCCAAGCAGTTTCCCAGGGGAGGCCTGACGTATCTGTTTCGCAGTATCAAGCGCAAATTTGATCACCGGCAGGATGTCGGGAATCATTCGAGGTGAAAAGAAGGAGAGGTCATCACAAAGCATATTAAAGCGTCTGGACGTAAAAGGTCGCAGGCGTTCTGCCATTGCTACCGGCAGTGACGGCAAAGCATTCTCGATACTTGAGAAGATGATGGCCATTCCGCGCAACTGAGCGATGTAGCTTTGAAGGGGGAGCGTGCCACCCATGAGAACTTTGACAAAGGGAAGCTGCTCCATCCGTTCGTGCCGGTGCCATGTCGCGGAATGTAACTGAGTAAGAAGGGAAGTATCCAAAATTTCATCCATTGTTTCACCTACCACTCAAAGATAATCACAGTTGAAGCTCCAACCTCTTTAGCGAGTTAAACGAGTCGGGCGTCGCGTTTTCAAAGGCGCCCCTGAAATCTTCCGGTATATCCCCCTGCAGGAATGCTCCCCGCTCGACGTAGCCGAATAGTTCATTGTAGCTCTTGTTTTCGATCGTCCCGACGCGAGCAACCACGTGATACGGTCGTAGCTCTGCTGTTGATGCGAGACCCATCGCCCCCAGGATCTCGGCGGCGTTTTTCACCGTCTGGCCGTGGTAGGTTGCTACTCTTTTCCGTTTGTCCGTAACGACGAGGCCGGCGACGAGATTTGGGTCTTGCGTCGCAACGCCGGAGGGGCAGTCATTTGTGTTGCAGCGGAGCGCCTGGATGCAGCCGAGGGCCAACATCATCGCGCGAGCCGAGTTGCAGAGGTCGGCACCGATAGCTACCCTTTTGATAAGCCCGAAGCCGGTTGTAATTTTACCGCTCGAAATAAGGCGGATATCATGGCGCAGGTCGAAGCCTGTCAGGCAGTTATGAACGAAGATGAGACCGTCGATGCTAGGTTCACCGATGTGGTTGCTGAATTCTATCGGGGCTGCCCCAGTACCCCCTTCACCGCCGTCAACGGTGATAAAGTCAGGCTTGATGCCGGTTTTTATCATCGCCTTGCAGATAGCGAGGAACTCGCGGTGGATGCCAACACAGAGCTTGAAACCGACCGGTTTGCCGCCTGAGAGTTCACGAAGCTGCTTGACAAACTGGAGCAGGCCGACCGGAGTAGAAAAAGCCGAGTGGCTCGGCGGAGAAATAACATCACGATCCATCGGTACATCGCGGACGGCGGCAATCTCGGGGGTTATCTTCTCTTTCGGAAGTATGCCGCCGTGACCCGGTTTGGCTCTCTGGGAGATCTTGATCTCGATCATTTTTACGTTTTCATGCTTCGCCTTCTCGGCAAACTTCCCCGCGTCGAACCGTCCCTCCATGTCACGGCATCCGAAGTACCCTGTGCCGATCTGCCAGACGAGATCGCCCCCTGCAGCCAGATGATGCGGCGTGATAGACCCCTCGCCGGTATTATGCGAGAAGCCGCCCTCTTTTGCTCCGCCATTAAGTGCCATTACAGCATTTTTACTGAGGGCGCCATAGCTCATCGCCGATATATTGAGGATGCTTGCGTGATACGGCTTTTTGCACTCTTTTCCCCCTATGGTTACCCTGAGCGACGCCGGATCTACGTGTTTGGCGATGATCGAATGTTTGACCCATTCATATCCAGGAGTGTAAACATTGAGCTGAGTACCGAAAGGGAGGGTGTCAATAGCCGCCTTGGATCTCTGGTATATGACCGACCGCTCCTCCCGGCTGAACGGCATCCCTTCGGTGTTCTTCTCGATAAAATATTGCTGGATTTCCGGCCGTATCGCTTCAAGCAGGTAGCGGAACCGACCGAGGAGCGGGAAGTTGCGCCTGATCGTCTGTCTTGCCTGGAACATGTCATAGATACCGAGGAGTATGAAAAAGCCGAGAACTGCGGAAACAGTATAATGTGCCGGAAGATAGACCGGCGGGAGCACTCTCGACATAACAGCAAGAATAATTACCAGAACAGTGCTTCCTATTATGAACTGTTTTTTCATTTTATCTGCTCCCGGCTATGCTTCACAGGCCTCAATAATTTCATTCAGCACCCTGTCCGCCTGATCGTATGGAACCTGGCAGGTGCCAACCTTCTTGTGGCCACCACCGCCGTACTTGAGCATAAGCGCCCCGACGTCAACCTTTGCGGTTCTATTAAGGATGCTGTAGCCTACTGAAATTGCAACAAACTCTTTCCCGCGACCGTCAATCATCCTGATTGATATATTGGTTCCAGGAAAGAGCGAGTAAATTAGAAACCGGTTTGAAGGTGGAATCTCTTCTGCACCTCTGGAGTCAGTAATCAGCACCGAACCTTTTTCTACGGAATGTTTACAAAGAAACTCCCTCGCCTTCTGGTCGTTTGCGAGATAAAGCTGAACTCGCTCTCTGGCATCCGGGAGGGCGAGAATTTCTTCAATGGATTTGGTTCTGATATGTTCGACCAGATCATTCATAAAGGCAATATTACTGATACGGTAACCTTTGTGATACCCCAAACCGGTTCTCGGATCGCAGATGAAGCCTAAAAGAACCCAGCCCTTGGGGCTTAGAATTTCGTATTCATTCAATTGTCCCGAATCGACCCTGTCCACGTATTCAAGCATCTCCTTGAACCGTCCGAATTTTTCCGCACCATAGTAATCGCAGATTACGCGCGCTGCACTGAGCGCAGACTTGCTGCACCCCTCAAACTTGCCTTCGAGTTGAAGGCGCTCATTTTCGCTGGAATGATGATCGAACCAGAGCCCGCATCCCGGAACATAAGGAACATTAGCGAGAATATCATTCTTATCAACCGGTATTTTGCCGTCCTGCAAATCTTTGGGATGGGCATAGATCATTTCGTCCATCAATCCTAATTCCTTCAGTAATACCGCACAACAGATGCCATCAAAATCAGAACGTGTTAAAAGTCGCATGTTAATATCCTCCTGGTTTTAGTAGTTTAGTTGCAAAACAGACCGTCTGTAATCAGTAATCAATCAAGCCGCTTCTCGCCCCATATTTATACCGATCGACTCGGCGCAGCTTATCATTTGGGCGTCCGGTGGAACACGTCTCACCAGACCGGCAAGTTCATGCAGCGGAACCAGTGCCATTTCCGGTGTATGAAGCGCAACCATGGTGCCGAACTTTCCTTCCGCTGCCGCCTGCACGGCGTAGCTGCCAAGTCTTGTCCCGAGTACCCTGTCGAAAGCGGTCGGGGAGCCTCCACGTTGGATATGTCCCAAAACCGTTGTGCGAACCTCAAGATCGATTCGTTCCTTTATTTCGTTGGCGAGATGGAAGCCTATGCCGCCTAATTGCGGTACCCCCTGAAGCCTTGTAGTTGCTGATTCCTGAGTAATAACATCACCGCCGATTGCCTTTGCCCCTTCTGCTACCATGATGATGCTGTAAGGGCTCCCCCCTTTTGCCCGATGACGGATCTTCTGCACAACGCTCTCGATGTCATACGGAATTTCAGGAATCAGAATAATGTGAGCGCCACCTGCAATCCCGGCTTCAAGGGCTATCCAGCCGGCTGTGCGACCCATAACTTCCAAAATCATGACCCGCTGATGGCTGCGACCAGTAGTTGCAAGGCGATCCAGTGCTTCGCAGGCAACCTGTACTGCGGTCT
>CAYQMO010000004.1:40350-51297 GCA_964418315.1 uncultured Geobacter sp.
GTTGTCGATAGTCTTGGGAATTCCGATTACCTGAACCCCTTTTTGCTGTATTTTATAGCCGATTTCCAATGTCCCTTCTCCGCCAACAACGAAAAGACAGTCCAGTTCCAGATCTTTAACTGTCTGTACAGCCCGGTCTGAATAATCATACACAGCTATTGAACCATCCTGATTCTGCTCACGCCACTCGAAGGGGTTCCCCTTATTGGTGGTACCGAGGATTGTCCCGCCAAGCGTCAGTATGTCTCGTGTGCTTCTGATCGTCAGATCCTGTGTGTGTTTAAAGACAAGACCCTCAAAGCCCCCCTCGATTCCTACTACTTTAGCGCCGTGCCCGATAATTGCCGATCTGGTTACAGCCCTGATAACTGCGTTCAACCCGGAACAGTCGCCACCGCCGGTTAAAATGCCTACTTTTTTTAGACTCATGACAGCCTCCTTTCAACGATCATTCATATTGAGTTGCATGCATCAATCAGTTCCTTGAGAACTCTGTCAGCATCATTATACGGAACCTGACATGTTCCAACCTTCTCGTGACCTCCCCCTCCGTACTTCAGCATCAGTGAGCCGACGTCAACAGTCGCGGTTCTATTTAAGATGCTGTAGCCGAGAGAGATTGCGACAAACTCTTTCCCACGTCCATCGATCATCCGGATTGAGATATTGGTTTCAGGATAGAGCGAATAAATGAGAAATCTGTTGGAAGGCGGAAGATCTTCTACACCACGCGCATCTGTAACCAGTAGTGAGCCATGCACTACTGAGTGCTGTTTCAAAAACTCACGCGCTTTCAGATCGTTTTCCCTGTAGCGTTCGATACGCTCAACTGTATCCGGAAGGGCAATTATTTCATCGATGGTTTTTTCCCGAAGATGATCGACCAGATCGTTCATAAATTTTAGATTGCTGATCCGGTAGCTTTTATGATAGCCAAGCCCGGTTCTTGGATCGCAGATAAACCCAAGGAGTATCCACCCGCTCGGATTCAGTATCTCATCTTCCGTTAAGAACCCCGCGTCAATTCTGTCAACATTCTCAAGCATTTCCTTAAATCGCTCAAATTTATCAGCCCCGTAGTAGTCACATACTACGCGCGCCGCGCTGGGAGCCTCATGGCTGCATCCTTCATAGATGCCCTCAAGCGCAAGGCGTTCATTTTCACTTGAATGATGATCAAACCAGAGTCCGCAGCCAGGTACAAAAGGAACATTTGCAAGAATATCATTTTTCCCCACAGTTATTTTGCCATCCTGCAGATCCTTCGGGTGGGCATAGACCATTTCCTCCATCAGCCCCAGCTCTTTCAGGAGCACAGCACAGCATATACCATCAAAATCAGAACGTGTTAAAAGTCTCATGTCAAATTCTCCTTTTTATCTGTATTAGTTATTATCTGGCATATTTATTTTAGAAAGGTTGAAAATACAACCGTTACAGAGTAGTGTCAACGCAATTTCGGAGGTCACATTTCAAGTTTTGTAATTTCTGGACTTCCGGTAAGATGGCAGGAGTGTGAGAGGCACTACTGTTAAGTTGAATGCAACCGCAACGGAGCGAACTTAGTAAAGGAGTCGTCATGAAAATTTTTATCGCCGGTGGAACCGGTTTTGTTGGGGAGCATCTGGTTACCGAGCTTCAAAAGAGCGGCCACACCGTACGACTGCTGCTGCATAGCCGCAGCAAGCTACCTGGGGAGATTGAGCAGGTTACTGGAGACATTACCCGTCTGGAGAGTTTCGCGGATAGGACGGCAGGGTGCGACGCAATTATTAACCTCGTCGGCATCATTAGAGAAGCTCCTTCGCGGGATATTACTTTTGAACGAATGCATGTCACCGCAACGGCAAACATGCTGGCTGCCGCCACAGCTAACGGGATAAGCCGTTACCTGCAGATGTCGGCTCTCGGAACCAGGCCGTCGGCAATCTCCGCCTATCACCAAACCAAGTGGCGAGCGGAAACACTCGTACGGGCAAGTGCTCTTGACTGGACCATCTTCCGTCCGTCACTGATCTTTGGACCTCACGACGCCTTTATCAATATGCTGGCGGCTCAGTTGCGCCTTGCTCCGGTCATGCCGGTCATCGGCAGCGGCAGCTATCGACTGCAGCCGATTCATGCCGATGATGTTGCCCGCTGTTTTGCCCGAGCATTGGAATTGCCGGAGACAATCGGCCAGACGTATGAACTGTGTGGTAATGACAGGCTGAGTTATGAAGCGCTGCTTGATATGATTGCCGAAGTTCTCGGAAAGCGTAGACCAATGAAACCGCACCTTCCGCTGGGGTTAATGAAGCTGATCATTCCGGTTTTACAGAAAGCTCCCCCGTTTCCTATCACAACAGATCAGCTACAGATGCTGCTGGAGGAGAGTATCGGCAGCAACGAATGGCAGCAGGTGTTCGGCTTTACGCCACGAGGACTGCGGGAGGGAATTGCTGAATATCTGGGTAAAGCTTGACTTTCGGGTCGAGGTGGAGTATAAGCTTTGCCATGAAAAATCTATTCTCCATCATGATGACTCTTACAATCGTAGCTGCGACCCTGCTTTATACGGTTCCCGTTGCCCAGGCCACCCCAGGTGTGAGCGCAGTCGAAGCTCTGCAACAGGAAATGTTGCACTCGACGACAGTTCTGCTGGAAGAGTTGCTGTTGAAAAGTAGTCCGTACGAATCGGTCGAAGGTGTTGCAACCTATTACGCCGGTCGATTTGAAGGGCGTCGCACGGCTTCCGGACATCGTTATAATCCCGATAGAATGACTGCCGCTCACCAAAGTCTGCCTCTCGGCACAGTCGTTCGAGTTGTCAACCGGGAGAGCAAACAGGAAGTAAATGTCACCATCACAGACCGTTGTGCCCCTAAGTCCTTCCACTTCATAGATCTTTCCCGCGCCGCCGCCAAAAAAATCGGTCTCTGGGGCAAAGGCAAGATTAAAGTCGTCATCATCCCTCTCTTCGAAGAAAAACTGCAAAGACCAGTTTAAAGCCCCATCCACCCGCTTGAGAAAACACTGGCATTTTGTGTCTCTGCTTTGCTGGAGAGTCAACAGTTGAATCACACACTTAAATGGGGATTTGAGGTTACGCCGCGCGAATAGCGCTCCGCCTGTGTGTATCAAACTCAGTTATTGCAAACTTCACAATTGTTCATAATTTCTTCACACTATATTCTTACTGTTGCTATATGCTGCAATCATGGTAATCAAACTATTCTGGAGGTAACACAATGAAAAAAATGTCTGTAGTAGTGGCAGCACTCAGTTTAACGGCGGTACTGTTCAGTAGTGCAATAGCCGGTAACAGAAATGGAATGGCGGGTGGCTGCGGCAACTGTCCTCAGCAGAGTGAGGCATTTGCTGAAGCTGGTAAAAAATTTCAAGCTGATACCATCGATCTTCGTCAGGAAATGATGACAAAACGATTTGAAATGCAGCGGGAAAATCTAAAAGCCACTCCCGATGAAGCAAAAATTACTGCTCTGCGTTTAGAGATCAAAGCACTTCAGGCTAAAATTCTGGATATTCGCAGCATGAGTGGCTTGCCTACAGATAAATTTGATGGTGAATGCGGTCCGAAAATGGGCGGATCAGGGAAAGGTATGGGCGGCTGCAACAGGGGCCCATGCGGGCAGAAGTAGTCTGACGGGCGGTAGAAAGGAATGATTTCTACCGCCTTTTTTGGAGTATCCTTTTATGAAATCATGCCTGTTTTATATCGCCTGTCTTTTGCTTACAGTACCTGCATTTGCGGAACAGCATCCGGATACAGGAATCGGTAGAAATGCAGCTATAGAAAAAAATTGTGATGTCAGTGATCCTGAATGGTGTAAAATGGGCACAATCACATGTAGGCCGGAAATGCGTGGTCGCTGCGGAAAACGCCGGGGCGACTGGTATGGTGCCCGGCAACCGGTTACAAATGCTGTTGAAGCCAGGAAACTTCTGATAAATTATTTCAATGGTCAGGGGTACACCATCTCCGAAGTGTCAGAGCATAAGTGGGGCTTTAAAGCGGTTATAGTTGACAAAGAGGGTAAGACCGTCGATCTTGTAATGATAGACAAACGATCAGGCCGCATACGTTCACTGAACTGAAACCGCTAAAGAGGGTGATGTGCTTCCATCAGTTCTTATCGTAGAAGATGATATAAAACTTGCCCGTATAGTAAAGGCGTATCTGGAAGGTGCTGATTTCCGAACAGTACATGCTGACAGCGTTGCCGAGGCTCTTTGCAAAGCCGAGGCTGAACTGCCGCTGGCGGTAATTCTTGATTTGGGGCTTCCTGATGGCAGCGGTGAGGAGTTATGCCTAAGCTTGCGGGAACTCGGTGACTTCCCGATCATCATGCTGACGGCAAAATCATCGGAGGAGGAACGAATCGCCGGCTTTGCCCTTGGCGCTGACGATTATATGGTTAAACCGGCCAGCCCACGCGAGCTTGTGTGTCGATTGAAGGCTGTGCTGAAGCGATCCGAACGCGGAGCTGCCGCAGCGGAAAAAATTTCGTTCAATAACGGTGCACTGGTGCTTGACAGCCTGCGCCATCAAATCATCTGCAATAACATCGCTGTTGCTGCAACACCAACCGAATTCAAGCTGCTCTTTACCCTGGCATCCTCCTCCGGTCGTACTTTTACCAGGGAGGAACTGGTTTCCCGCGCACTGGGGTACCAGTTCGATGGTTATGACCGGAGCATCGACGCCCACATAAAAAATCTTCGCCAAAAAATCGAAATAGATTCCCGGGCACCTCAATATCTTAAATCCGTTTACGGAGTTGGCTACCTGTTTGTCGGGGAACGGGATGCGTTGTAACCTGCGTTGCAAATTCCTGCTGTTGTTTCTCCTGATTGCCGCAATCTCCCTCTCCTCCTCTTTTATCCTGCGCGGCCTCATTATGCGCGATTTCGGCCATTATCTTGACGGAGAATCTCAGGACCGGGTACAACGTGTTATCGCGCTCCTCGAAGGATCGTATGAAAAGAATGCCGGGTGGCAACGGGACAAGCTGGTCACCGATCTGGCCTGGGCGCTTCAATTAGGGGTTGAAGTTCAACTTTATGATACTGACGCACCGATACTTGATACGACGCAGGCAATCAAGGCGCTTTCACCACTAATGCGCAAAAGAGTTCTCGATACAACCGGTTATGACCCCGGGAATATAACAACCGGTACCGTTCCATATCCATTGTATCTAAAGGGCAAGGAAATCGGCCGTATTGAAGTACGGATGCTTAGTCACGTTAAGGAAGAGTATTTTGTTCGTTCATCAAACAAAGTATTGCTTATTTCGGTTACCATTCTCAGCTTGATCACCATTATTGCCAGCATAATCGCCTCCCGCAGACTTTCCCGCCCGATACTTGAACTGGCCGAAGCGTCCGAAGAAATTGCCCACGGAAACCTTTCCCGCCGGGTATCAAATTTAGGACATGACGAAATCGGCCGGTTATCGAAAAGTTTTAATAGCATGGCTAATCGTCTTGAGGCTCAGGAAAAGCTGCGGCGCACCTTGTTGTCCAATGCCGCTCACGAACTGCGCACTCCGTTGGCGATTATTTCCGGAGAGCTGGAAGGGATGCTGGACGGCGTCCTCCCCACCGACCGGGAGGCACTCCAATCAATGCATATAGAGGCACGCCGACTTACTGCCATACTTGATGGTGTGGACGAGTTATCCCGAGCAGAAGCAAGTGCGTTCAGCCTCAATAATAGTAACGTTAAGCTCAAACCGTTTCTCACCGCTCTTGTTGGACGTTTCGACCGATTCATCGGAGAGAAGAACGCCGTGCTGCTTGTCGACTGTAGCGACAATATGCATATAACCTGCGACCCGGACAAACTGAGTCAGATCCTCATTAATCTGATAACCAACAGCATCAGGGCAATTAGTACGGGAGGGCGGATTGCGGTTATTGCGACCAGTGATGGTGATTGGGTAAACCTGGAGGTAAGAGATGACGGCTGCGGTATTTCCGGGGAAGAGCTTGCGCATGTTTTCGAGAGATTTTATAAAGGGCGGAACGGTGGTCTCGGCTTGGGCCTGGCGATAGTTAAAGAACTTGCAACAGCTCAAAGCGGGACAATAACCGTAAAAAGCCGAATTGGCTCAGGTACAACGTTTTGCCTGAGACTGCCTCAGATCTTGTCGTAATCCGGATTACTGGCATCGGTGATTCAATATGAAGGAGTGAAGCATGAATCTGTGGAAAAGTGTACTCCGTAAGAAAAACTATCTGATCTGGCTCATGGTTCTTGTTACCGTTGGCGTTGTTCTCAAAATAACGCTCTTTGCCCCGACAAAGGTAACGGTCGTGACTGTTGAGAAACGCGATCTTACCGAGCAGGTATATGGTAACGGTACCGTTGAGGCAAAAGTGGTGGTCGGAGTTTCGAGCAAGATCACCGGTAGAATTGTCGAGTTGTATGCGGATCAGGGTGATCGGGTGAAGCGTGGACAACTTCTCGCCAAGCTGGAGAATGACGACTTCCGTCATCAGGAACAGCAGGCCGAGGCCGGATTGAGCCGGTCTGCAGCGACCTTGCGGGTTGAACAGGCCAATCTCCGGAAGGCCAGGTCAAATCTGGTCCTGGCGGAGAAGAATGCCGGGCGTTTCAAGAGTCTCTATGCAGAGAATCTCGTCTCCACTATGGAGGCCGAGCAGTACGATACTGCCTGTCAGGTTGCCAGGGAGGAAGTAACCCGCAGTGAGGCAGCAGTAGAAGCGCTAAAGATGGAGCAGCAGGTTGGTCGTGCCGGTGTCGGCTTTGCCCGGAGCAAAGTTGCGGATACGGTTATCTATGCACCCCAGGACGGCATCATCATCACCCGTGACCTGGAGAAAGGGGCCACAGTTTCACCGGGCACGCCAATCTTCACCCTGGCTGATCCCCGCACGGTCTGGGTCAAGGCCAATGTGGATGAATCACTGCTGAAAGGAGTGGCTATCGGCAAGAAGGCCATGATTACCCTTCGTTCCTCACAAGGGGAACCGCTTCCTGGTCAGGTTGCCCGCCTGGGGCGCCAGAGTGACCGGGTAACTGAAGAGCTTGAGGTGGATGTCGCATTTGACGAGCCGTTGGAGAACTTCCGCCTCGGTGAGCAGTCAGATGTCTACATCATCGCAGAGATGAAAAAAGCGGTTCCGTCTCTGCCATCTGCTGCCATTGTCACGAAGGACAAAAAACGCGGCGTATGGCTGGTTAATAACAGAAAGCTGACATTCAGGGAAGTTACCGTCGGCATTACCGACCGGCAGAACTTTAGCGAAATAGTTGCCGGTCTTGATGGCAGTGAACGGGTCGTAGCAGCAGTTCCCCCCGAGATTACTAAATTTAAGGAAGGTCAGAAGGTTCAGGTCACACAATGAATCTCGCCATCCGGGACATCAAGTATCATCTGGGCCGCTTCATCCTTACGTCCATCGGCCTGGGACTCCTCCTCGGTGTGGTTATGAGCATGGGCGGCATCTACCGTGGCCTGTTTGCCGATGCACTGACTGTTCTCAACATCACCAAGGCGGATATCTGGGTGGTTCAGCAGAATACCAACGGGCCGTTTGCCGAAAGCTCGCGCATTCCGGAGGATATAAAATATCGCATCAAGGCGGTGCCCGGCGTGGCGGAGACATCGCCGCTCTCGTTTCAAACCATCCAGATTGATCGAATGGACAAGCCGCTCCGTTTTTTCCTCATCGGCTACGATCTGAACGGCTTCGGAGGCCCCCCGGTGATACTTGCCGGACGGTCGATCCGCCAGAAACATTATGAGATGGTGGTTGCCAAGGGGATGGATATGGCGATCGGTGAAAAGATTCATTTGGGGCTTCACGACTACACGGTCGTGGGTATCACCAGCAAGGTGGTGTCATCGAGCGGAGATCCGGCAGCGTATGTGACTCTGGCAGATGCCCAGGATATCCAGTTCAAAAAGGATAATGACGCCATCAGAAACGATCGGGAGCGCATCGGGGCAAACCTGTCAAACATTCAGACGCTCTCTCCTTCCCAGGCCGAATTTCTGCAGCAGAACATCGCACGTATTACTGAATCAACGCATACCGTTAATACCGTCGTGGCACGCCTCGCGCCCGGCGCAAATCTGCAAGAGGTGCAGGAGCGGATCAGTCGCTGGAATCATTTCAGACCGATCTCGGTCGAAGAACAGACGAGGATTCTCACCAAGGGGATGATTGAAAAGGCACGGATGCAACTGGGGCTGTTCAGGATTATCCTGCTGGTAATCTCTGCGGTCATTATTTCACTTATCATCTACACCTCGACCCTCGACAAGATCAAAGTTATCGCTACCTTGAAGCTGATCGGCGCACAGAATCGTGTAATCGTCGCTATGATTCTCCAGCAGTCACTTCTGATGGGCATACTTGCCTACGGCATTGGCTACATACTGATCCTGCTCACCTACGAAAAATTCCCCCGCCGGATTGTACTGGAACCATTCGATCTGCAGATGCTCTTTGGCGTTGTTGTTGCGATCTGTGTGATTTCAAGTTTTGTCGGCATTAGAAAAGCGCTCAAGGTTGAGCCTGCGGAGGCGCTCGGTGGGTAAATCGATGTACGCAATAGAAGTGGAAAAACTGACTAAAATCTACGGTAAGGGGGAGACGGCAGTTACCGCTATTGCCGATGCTACCTTTCAGGTGAAACCGGGGGAGTTGGTCGCTATTCTCGGCCCTTCCGGGTCAGGAAAGACGACTCTGCTTACCTCAATCGGCCTTATTAATGAACCGACGCACGGTAAGGTTGTCATCGATGGTGCGGTGGTTGCCGATGAAGGTTGGACGCCCGGTTTCGACCTGAAGCGGATACGGCGTGAAAAGCTCGGCTTCATCTTCCAGGCTCACAACCTGATACCATTTTTGAGCGCTATTGAGAACGTTATGGTAGCGCTGGAAATAAACCATCTTTCACGCTCTGAGGCTAAAAGCCGGGCTACCGAACTACTCAACTCACTCAATCTTGGTCACCGTCTGAACAATTATCCGTCAGCCCTTTCCGGGGGCGAGGCGCAACGAGTCGCAATAGCGCGCGCTTTAGCCAACAAGCCAAAAGTGATTCTGGCCGATGAGCCGACCGCTGCGCTTGATACCGAAAATGGTAAAAACGTTATGGCCCTCCTGAAAAAATTGGCTGTAGAAAATCATTCCGCTATCCTGGTTGTTACCCATGACCATCGTATGGTGGAAGGCTTCGACCGGATATTTCAGGTGAGTGATGGCCGCATTGCTGGAAGTAGTGGAGGTGAACGATGAGGAACAATCCACAAAAGGGACGGCAACGTTACAACGAGTTGCAACCGTACCTTAAGAAAATCATGGGTTCTTTCACATTGTTACGCTAACTATTCTTCAGTCCATCATAAAATTCTGGCTGGGAAGCGCACAACGGAAAGAATACTGAATACGAAGAGGGGAGCCGTTTTGCGGTTCCCCTCTTCGTAAGTTGTTATTGTGTTCAATCCGCAAGAGGTATATTTTGGGCAATAAAAAACCCCGGGATCGTCACCGACTCAAGGTCGGGAGAGGATTTCTCCGGGGGCTGCAGACAAATACTAGCTATTTCGGGTGATACATGCAAGCTAATTTTTCAGAACAACTTCGTCGAGCAATCTCGCATGAACGCCTTGCCGCGTACAATCAACGCGGCTCAAGCAATGACGACGCGGAGTTGTTTGCCCATTACGCTTTGAACATGGCATTATCAGAAAGCCTTTACACCCCACTTCAGTGTTTGGAAGTCAGCCTCCGAAACGGCATTCACGATGCAGCCACAGCACATTTCAAAACAGATGCATGGTTTGACCTGCCGAGTTTACTCTCCCCGCAGGAAAGACACAAAGTACAAGAAGCTAAAAACACACTCATCAAAGGCAAGAAGCCGCTTGACTCAGTAAGGATAATCCCGGAACTGACCTTCGGTTTTTGGACAAGCCTGTTTGACGTGCGCTACGAAAAAATATTATGGCCGTGGTTGCTAAAACCGGTTGTCCCCAATATGCCCCGCCACATCAGAATCAGAAGAACTCTCTCCAAACGCCTCAACCGAGTCCGAACACTCAGAAATCGAATATTTCATCATGAACCAATCTGGCATTGGCGCGATCTCCAAAGCCAACATACAGACATTCTCGAAGCCATCACATGGGTAAATCCGGCAATGATGGCATTTGTGGAACAGTTCGACCGATTTGAAGAGATTTACAAAAATGGTGTCAGCGAGTACCGGAAGATTATCACTGCCATGCAATAATATAAGCTATGGGGGTCGCGTCTACATTCTTCACAAAATGGAAAGAAGGATACTGAATGCTTAACCACCCAAATCAAGCTAAACCAAGCCTTTACGTGTGAGCATGAGCAGGAATCACACCGACGATACAAGGCGCAACGGGATTGAACGAGGAGAGCAGGGAGGGTCTCCGGTGTGTTCATGGGTGTGGGAGTGACAAATTGTGAACGCTTATGCTTCAACCTCTTGCATCGGTTGTATGGTAATAGTCAGTCCCATACCATGAAGCACGTTAAAAAGGCTGGTGAGTTCCGGATTACCTCGTTTGGAAAGCATCTGGTAAAGACTCTCCCGCTTTACGTGTGATTTTTCAGCAATCGCCGCCATACCCCCGTTAGCTTGAGCCACCTCACGCAACGCAAGCAGCATCGCTGATTTATCACCCTCTTCCAAAACTGCGTTCAGGTATGCAGCTGAATTCTCAGGTAATTTCAGCCATTCATTAAGATCAGATTCGTAATCGGTCATATTTTTCATTTTTTTTGCTCCTGATGGTTTTGCCAAAACCTATGGGCTATTTCAATATCGCGCTGTTGAGTCCGTTTGTCGCCGCCGCACAAAAGAAGAACAATCGTTCCGGCATCAATTGCGTAATAAACTCTGTAACCTGGACCATGATCAATCTTCAACTC
>CAYQMO010000005.1:0-51102 GCA_964418315.1 uncultured Geobacter sp.
GGCGAATCGGACAATTCCCCGGACAGGACTTTAACCTGTAAAATCAAGCAGTTGTTACTGCGTACGCACAGATTTATTTTCCCATCCTCAATCCCACAATTTCATCATCCGTCAACCCGGTATACTTCCTGATCTTATCATTTTGCATACAATTGACTCCATCTGCAAAAACTGATGATGAAATCAGCACACCAACTCCCGCATAAGCATTTTTTCGTTGTCCATAAAAAAGTTTAGAGGTGTAACCGGTTAGTGCCAATGATGCATTTGTCGCACATTGACGGTCGCTTAACGGTTTTTATGGAAGCACCTTCCATGCCCCGCCGCGTTTTGATCCGATTCTCTCAATTTTACCCTCGTTCTTTAACTCTTGTAGCAGGCGTTTTATGGTTGAAGTGCTCACATCCATCTGTTTCGCCAAATTTTCATAACTTGCTTTAGGGCCATTTCTCAAGAGCTTGACTATTGATGCTTTTGGGCAAACCGTTTCTGACACTCCCTTTATTTGGGTCAATCCAGCTATTTCAGGGTCATGTGACCTATAAACGGTGACCTTGAACTGATTGCCTCTCCCTGCCATCAACAAAGGAAATATTTTTGCAGAACAGTCGATAAAATCCAGGCATCGTTCCAGGTCTTGACTGTGGTTACTGAAAACTTCGGCAATAAATTTAACGTTCATATCATCACTCACCAATATAAATTACGACAGTTCGTCAAAATGCTTGTCAAATTGTTCTGTCTGGATTCTTAGATGAGTAATAGCTGCCGACAGTTCCCCCAGGATGTCTTCTTTCTGATTTTTAGAGAGTCTGCCCACTTTTAAGGCTTCAATATACTTGACAGTATTCAAGCATTCCTGTTCTAACTCATCAAATAAAACGGCCATCATCTTTTGACTTGCCATCACGATTCTCCTTTTATCAGAGTCGCTTTAGCGCCCGCATTAAGCTTACGTTAAACGCTCTGATTTCTACTTGCCAGTGATTGATCAATCCCATATCAGGACGCAATTGTTCTTTCTCAAGGGCTATTTTATTTTCATGCTCTGCTATACGCTGCCGTAGACTTTCAACTCTCCGTTTCAGGGCTCTCTTACCCATGTGTTCTCCATATCCACACTCTCTGACTAAGTTTATAATAGTATTAAACTAAAAGTTCTTTTAATTGCAACAACAACAATAAGTGGGCGGTGTCAGGCTTGCGTAGTTGCTTTTACTGAACGAATCCATGATGACGGTAAAGCCATATAATTCCTTTGTGCCGACAAAACGGTACAAATCTGCTTGTTCACTATCTCCGTCAAACCAAATCAAGTTCGGCCAAACGTCTTTTCAGCTTAACATTCTCTTCAGCCATAAGGTTTTTCTCTTCGGTTATACGATCTTTCTCTTCTGAAATCATTCTCGTCTTCTGCTCCAACGTATCTATCGACCGCTGCATCTCTTTCAGATCGTCTAGCATACCATCTTCAAAGTCCATCCGCTTTTTCATTTCACTATCTGAAACTGCTTTCTGCAAACGACGAATAAGGTGACTGTATTTCTTTGGGTAATCGTCTTCTCTTATGTTCAGGATATGATGATACGGCTCTACTCGGCTGCTCTGATCAAATACACTCAATAAGATCTCAAGTTCATTGCGGCGTTTTTTGGTCAGTTTAGGAATCTGGATGATATAGCTATCATGGGTGAGGCTTTCGATAAAGCTTTCTTTCGTTTTTATCGGTTTGCCGGTGATCAGGTCTGTATAGCAACGCTTTACTCCGACCACTCCGGCATCAGTGTGGTCAAGCTGGTGCCCAAGAAAGTAGATGCTGATAACGGGTATGCCGCTTTTGCGGGGAGCATTATTGACGGTTATGGTCTGTGTGTTATCGCTGTTGGCATACTGTTCACCAAGATAACGACGAAAACGCATTATGTCTGTCGCAAATTTAGCTTTCTGAATCTCGATGATGACGTTTTTCAACCCATCTTTTGTCTTTATCGATGCCGTGAAATCAATGCGGTAGACTGTCAGGATACCAGGCTTGTTGGCAATCAATTCCTTTTCAATTTCAGTGGTAAACTCCTGCGGACGAAATTTTATCTCTTCAATTTCTTCACTGATAATCGAGGAGATAAGAAGCTTCGCGACCTTGGCGTCTTCCATCATGTATTTGAACACAACATCATAGATTGGATTAGCTATCTGCATATAATTTGTCCTTGTTCAGTTTCTTAGATGCAGCTCTTGGCCGTTAATAACCGCTTGAATCTGTGAACAAATTTTCGGGAAATCCCTGGTAGCCGCATTCCAGACTTCGTCAGGATCAACACTGTCATACGCATGTATGAGAATATCCCGCATACCTGCCATCTGCTTCCACGGAATATCATTGTACTTTTGTCGCAATTCATCGGAAAGTCGTTTTGCAGCTTCTCCGATTATTTCAATCTGTCGCACCACCGCAGACTGAATCAACACGCTTTCATCAAAACCTTCGCGATCAACACCTTTAATAAAGGAGTCAATTAATTCTGCAGCAATCAGGATGTCCTGTAATGAACTCCAGTCACTCTGTAGCATAAAAGATCTTGGCCGTTTCAAGTATGGCCTTGCGGCGGATGGCATTCCTACTTCGTTCAACACCCTTGCGGGTTACCAAATCTACATCCCGACCGAGAAGATTAACAAGCTCATTACGCATGGTTACATGGTCAAGCAATGACCAGTCAGCATCTTTTCCGAACGACACCATGACATCAATATCACTTGTGTTGTTATTGAATTTTTCTCCAAGTACAGATCCAAAAAAGGAAAATTCCCGAATATTCCAGTTTCTGCAAAATCTTTCAATCAACTCTGTATTTATTTCCGTTCCTAAATTTTCCATATAATCTCCAATAAGAAGGCACCACCGACATGTTTCATTGATCCAAAGCCTTTTTTTCGGTCTATCGCGCTATGAAACTATCAGTACAATTATTACTACCATTTTTTATGGCTTCAGAGACCCATTGTCTGTGTTGAGATGCAAATTGCTCGGAATCTGAAAATCTATAGAGGCTTAGTAGCATCAATCGATCAATTCCGCCATATCTTTCAGACAGATTTAGTATCTCATTGTATTAACAAAACTCCCATTCAGATGGATGGTTTACCCATAAAGGACTTGACTGCCCAAACCTCGCATATCGGGTTGGCTATCTGCATGATAAAACATCCTTTAGCAACGCTTGGTTGATAAGAGATGAGGACTCTAACATAAACACAATCGTTAGTGAAAAATATTTTAGAGGGGCTGGTAGAGTAGGGAACCGGTTTCACCCTGCCCCCTTCATAAGTGAACCGAAAGAATGAGACCGCCGTTATTGTGACAGTTTTAAATTGACACGTATACGCCTATAAGTTCACTATTCATCCCCGTTGGAAGTGCGACAGCCCGTTTCATCGTTGACCTGTCCGGATCAATTTCAAGGAGTCTTTTGCATGTATTCTGCTCTGCAGGGCATCTGTGACCCTGCGCTTGTGGCGCTGGTCGCCGCACTTGTAATCGGCTGTGCCGGCATTCCAGGTCTGTTTTTGCGGAAACCGGGGGTCGGACAGACTGTTTCTGCAACGACAAACATACTTGCCGCTCTTGCCGGTGTTCCTGCCGCACTGCTCCTGCTCTTCAGTAATACTACGACAACATATCTGCTTCAATGGAACCTGCCATTCGGCCCATGCGAACTGGTCATCGACCCGCTTTCAGCGTTTTTCCTCATCCCTGTGTTTCTCGTATCAGCAGCCGGTTCCCTCTTTGCGCTCGGGTATTGGCCGGCGGCGGACCATAGAACCACCGAGCCCTGCCTGACTTTTTTTTACGGTCTGTTATCCTCGTCAATGGCTGTGCTGCTCACCGCCCGCAACGGGGTCTTTTTTGTCATGGTATGGGAAATAATGGCGCTTTCCGCCTATTTTCTGGTGGTTACGGAGCATGATCGGGAAGATGTCAGGCGTGCCGGCATTGTCTATCTCATTGCGACCCACATCGGTACGGCGGCTCTGTTCGTCTATTTTTCGTTGCTGGCGGCTCAGACCGGTTCTTTTCAGCTCCCTCAGGCTGGTTCACTCTCGGCACTTGCCCCCTCTGCCATGTTTATGGCACTGGCAGCTTTTATCGGTTTTGGCGCAAAAGCCGGCATCATGCCGTTTCACACCTGGCTCCCATCGGCCCATGCCAACGCGCCAAGTCACGTGTCGGCGATAATGTCCGCCGTGATGCTGAAGATGGGGCTGTACGGGATTTTCCGCACGCTGACTTTTTTTCATGATCCGCCCCTGCTCTGGGGAGCGGTTCTGACGGTATGCGGCATTACTTCAGCTCTGCTGGGGATTACCTTTGCGGTGGCGCAGCGGGATGTGAAACGTCTGCTGGCCTGCAGCAGTATTGAGAACATCGGCATTATCACTACCGGTCTCGGCGTTGCCCTGCTGGGGGTGTCCAGCCACAACACGTCACTGGTGTATCTCGGCATGGCAGGGGCGCTGCTGCATATTCTCAACCACAGCCTGTTCAAGACGTTGCTGTTTTTCGGATCAGGGGCTATTATTCACGCGAGCGGTACTCGTGAGATGAATCTGATGGGGGGGCTTGCCAAGGGTATGCCGCGCGTGGCGCTCTTTTTTCTTGCCGGGGTGGTGGCCATCAGCGGTATTCCTCCGCTGAACGGCTTTGTCAGTGAATTTCTGCTCTATCTCGGTTTTTTCAGACAATTGACCGCCGGCAGCCTGAATTATCTTGTACTTCTTGCACCGTTGCTGGCGCTGGTTGGCGGCCTTGCAGTCGTTGCCTTTACCAAGCTGTACAGCTCGGTGTTCCTCGGTTCTCCCCGCAGTGCCGCTGCCGCCACTCCTCACGAAGCGGGGTTGGCAATGCAGATGCCGATGGCGTTTTTTGCCCTGCTCTGCCTGCTGGTGGCTTTTACCCCGCAGTTGGCGCTGCGTTTTGTTTCCCCAGCGGTCACGGCATTTTATCCGCAGGTGCTTTTGGCTGCCGTTGCCGCAGAAACTGATGCCATCCTGGGCAGACTCTCCCTGATTACTTTGTTGCTGTTGTCAGCGGTCGTCGTTGTCGCCCTGCTCTGGAAGTGGCGACTCGCACAAAAAACTGTCTCTTTCACTGCAACCTGGGGATGCGGTTATCAGCGGAGCACGCCACGCATGCAGTACAACGTGTCATCATTTTCCGAGCTTGCCGTCTCAGTCTTTAATGGAATTATCCGTCAACGAATCGTGCGCCCGCGCTTGACCGGCCCTTTCCCGGCTGTAGCACACTGCAGTGACACTCCGACGGAAACCCTTCTGGAGCGGATCATTACTCCGGTTTTCAGCGGAGCCGGAATGCTGTTCGGCTTTCTGCATCGCCTGCAGCATGGCCTGATTCATATTTACATGCTGTATATTTTTGCGACTCTTCTCATTCTGATGCTTTGGGCAAACTGACAGGAATATAGGATAGACATCGTGACTATGGATACTCTTGACCTCTGGGAAACCAGCCCTGTCAAAGATAAAACCTCCGGGGTTGCCCCGCACGCGCCGCTTGCCGAACGAATGCGTCCGAGAACAATTGCCGAATTTTCCGGGCAGGAGCATCTTATCGGTGAAGGGCACGTCCTTCGGCGGATGATTGAAACCGATTCGCTCTCATCCCTGATCCTCTGGGGACCGCCAGGTTGTGGTAAAACTACGCTAGCTCACATTATAGCTGCCGAAACAAAAGCGCATTTCATCTTTTTTTCCGCGATCCTCTCCGGAATCAAGGAGATCCGTGAAACATTTCGCGAAGCGGAGCGCTACGCAGCTCGCGGCATCCGTACCATCCTGTTCATTGATGAAATCCACCGTTTCAATAAAGCGCAGCAGGATGCCTTTCTCCCTTACGTAGAAAAAGGGACTGTTACTCTTATCGGTGCAACAACAGAAAACCCCTCCTTTGAAGTTATTGCCCCGCTGCTCTCCCGCTGCCGAGTGCTGACGCTGCATCAGCTTGAGGTGGATGCCGTCTCTGCACTGTTACTGCTGGCTCTCAACGACCATAAGCGGGGTCTTGGCAAACGGGCTCTTACGGCGAGCGATGAGGCACTGACTTTTCTGGCAGAGCAGTCTGATGGGGATGCCCGCTCTGCCTTGAATACGCTTGAGGTTGCCGCTGGTTTGCTAAAACAGGATCATGGAGAGATAACTGTTGTAATCGCCCAGGAGGCACTCCAGAAAAAAACGCTGCTCTATGACAAAGGTGGTGAGGAACATTATAATGTCATATCAGCGTTCATTAAATCTCTACGCGGGAGTGACCCGGACGCATCCCTCTACTGGCTTGCCAGGATGCTGGAGGCCGGTGAGGATCCGCTCTTTATCCTGCGGCGCATGATTATCATGGCCTCTGAAGACATCGGTAACGCCGATCCACGGGCACTTCAGCTTGCAGTTGCCGCATTGCAGGCATTCCAGGTGATAGGTATGCCGGAAGGTCGCATCATCATGGGACAGGCGGTAACTTATCTGGCCACCGCCACCAAATCCAACGCCTCATATATCGGCATTGATGCCGCGTTGTCTGAAGTGCGCGCCAGTGGCGCACTTCCGGTTCCGCTGCATATCCGCAATGCTCCGACAAAACTGATGAAGGAGCAGGGGTACGGAAAAGGATACCTGTACGCTCATGACTATGAGAACGGTTATTCAAGTCAGGAATATCTACCGGAAAAACTTGCCGGTCGGTCGTTTTATGAGCCGACAGATCGCGGTTATGAAAAGAACATCAAAGAGCGGATGGAGTGGTTGAAAAACAGGAGACAACAGTGAAATGAAGCCATTAGAGCGAAATTATTCCACCATAGAGGAGATTTTATTGTGAAGAGACTTGCCATTTTAACCAGCGGCGGAGATTGTTCCGGGATGAACGCCACCATCCGCGCAGCAGCCAGAACCGCACTTGCCAATGATGTTGAAATGATCGGCTATCGTAAAGGGTATGCCGGTCTCCTTAAAAATGATTTTATCGTCCTGAATTCACAGGCGGTATCCGGAACTCTGCAGCGTGGCGGAACTTTCCTGCAGTCAGCTCGTTCTGCAGAATTCCGTACCGAAGAAGGGCGGAAAAATGCTCTGGATAATCTGCTCAAAGAGAAGGTTGAAGGATTAATCGTGATCGGTGGAGACGGCTCACTAAGTGGCGCCCTGGCGCTGGACAAAATGGGATTTCCAGTTATCGGTATCCCGGCGAGTATTGATAACGACATTTCTTACACCGATATGGCTCTGGGGGTCGATACGGCTCTTAACAATATCATCTATGCCGTTGACTGTATCAAGGATACTGCCAGTTCTCACGACCGTGCTTTTATTGTCGAAGTAATGGGACGTAATTCCGGTTATCTGGCGTCAACGGCAGCCATCGCTACCGGCGCTGAATTTGCCATCGTTCCGGAGGTAGAGCTGGATCTGAGTAGCATGTGCCACCAACTGCGCCAGCGATATGATGAGGGACGCACAAACGCCCTTATTATTATGGCAGAGGGGGCCGGACATGCGCAGGAAATTGCTGAAGGAATAAAAAATGCCGTCGGCTTTGAAACTCGCGTAACGGTACTGGGGCACTATCAACGGGGCGGCGCACCATCAGTATTTGACCGCTTGCTTGGCAGTCGCTTCGGCATGAAGTCAGTTGAGCACCTGATGAACGGCACAAAAGGGGTCATGGTTGGGCTGTCGGCAAATTCGCTTACTACAACACTACTGGAGATGGTGGTTAACGGCGGCCAGAAAAAGCTGACTAATGAGTTCTTGCGTATGTCTCAGATCCTTGGGATTTGATGGGTGGAGCAGATGGCTAACAAACAGAAAAATCTTGACTTTCAAGGCAGGATTAGCTATTCAATCTGCTCTCTATGGTGGCTGTGGTGAAGCGGTTAACACGTGCGACTGTGACTCGCATATTCGAGGGTTCGATACCCTCCAGCCACCCCAATTTTGACAACTTGCTGAAATTATATAAGTTTTTTACTATAAAATAGGTTTTTTCGTGTGTTCACAATTTGTACCACACGGAGAAACCTTTTTTACGTCCGCTTTCAACAGTAAATTACCGTACAGGATCAGTTTTTGACCTCTAAATTACTAATAATTGCAGGTTGGTTGTCAATGTTGAGTGCTTTTCTCACGTTACCACTTGTTTATGTTTCTTATAAATTGGACAACAAGGTTGATTTGATTGCAACCATCATTCAGACGGTCATAACATTATCAGGGACTGTTCTCTTCACTCTTATTGTTTTGTACCTGAAGAAGTTTGTTAACTCTTTTTTTAAATTCCACAGTACTGATCGCAATTTCGATCTTTTGATCGTGGCAAATATCGTTGTTGCCGCACTCACATTAGTAGCTATTTACTTTAGCCAATTGAAGGGATCTATTGAATATGCTGTATTAACGGTAGTTGCAGCTCAAGGAATAGTACAGATCCAGTTCGGCTACAAACTTATAAAACTGCCAAATGACCTTGGAGGTATGCTCAAGCCTTTCTGTTATGCGAATATCGCAACTGGAGTTTTAATGGCTTCGATTGTTCTGATACCTCTTGGAATTCTGGCAAGTGCAGTTTCAGATCTCATGTTGGGAACGATATTTTTGAATATGGGAAAATTGGTACGGAATTTTGAATCGCGTTAAACCGGCTGGCGATCGGTGGCAGCATCATCTTTGCCGGACTGTTTATCTTTACCAGCTATGCCTGTACGTAAACAAGCGCACAAGAGACGAAGGACAGCCGTAAAGATGCGGGGTATTGATTTAATGTTCCGAGAAAAATCTTGTCACGGCTTTTGTACAGTCCTCAGTTTGACGCCTTCGGGCAAAATGGAGACTGCCCCCTCTTTATACAGCCCTCCTAGCGCTTTTTTAAAGCTCTTCTTGCTCATGCAGAGCAGGGTGGCGATTGATTCCGGGGCGCTTTTGTCGGTCAACGGCAAAAAGCTGTTGTTAGCTGCCAACGCATCCAAAATTATATTGCGATCTTTTTCGGCCTCTTGTGCGCCGCCCTGACGCAACGTAACGTCAACTTTACCATCCTCTCTGATCTTCTTCACATATCCGCGCAATCTTTCACCGCAGGTCGGTTTAACTACCAGCCCGGTATGAAAGATTAACCCGCCAAAGCGGTCATTGATTATTACCTTCACACCGAGATCTGTGTGTGAGTAAACCAGTAATGCAACTTCATCACCTTCAGCCAGGGTGTCATCCACCGGGACAATAAATTTGTCCAGCCTGGCAGAGGCGGCAATCCTGCCACTTGTGTGAAGATAAATACGAACCAGAACCTGATTGCCACGCCTGACCGGTTCCAACTGTTCGCCAAACGGCAACAGCAGATCCTTCTCCAGCCCCCAATCGAGAAATGAGCCCACCGTTGTCGATTCAATGACCTTCAAAAGAGCAAAATCCCCCACAACAGCTCGAGGACGCTTCGTGGTGGCCGTCAGCCGTTCTTCAGAATCGACATAGACAAATACATCCAGAATATTACCCGCCTCTGCCCCTTTCGGAACAAGGCGCAGCGGCAGAAGAACATCGCCAACTTCTGTCTTGAAAACAGCACCCAAGGCAGTGATACGAGCAATTTCGAGTTTGTTGTAGTTACCAATATTGAGCATCTATTCTCCAAGCTTCGAGGATCTGATTTATCTTTCCAAATCCTTCTATTTAATATTCTCTTGTAAGTGGCTGATTTTACATTCTACGTGGTTAACCGAATGTTTACGTTATTTCACCAACCGCGATGCGGGAACCATGGTGATACCGCGACCGGCAAGTTCAGGCAGCGCCGCAGCAAGGGCTGCAATCGTTGCCGGGTGCGGATGGCAGATAGCAATAGCTGAACCGTTTTTTGTCGCCAACCGTACGGCCTGGTTAAGCTGACCGTTGATGTAGCTGCGATTCTGTTCATTATCAAGAAATACGTTCCGCCGCGCTGTCCTGATCCCTAACCGCTCTGCAACCTTCCCCCCGACGCTCCCTGCTGAAGTAATGCTGTCAATAAAAAACAGGTTATGCCTCTTCAGCGATTGCAGCGCATCAGTCATTTTTTCTTCATGCTCCGTAAATTCTGAGCCCATATGATTATTTGCGCCGACCGCTTTGGGAAACTTCTGAATAAAACCTGACATTCGCTTTTGAATCTCACCGCTATCCATTGCCACCAGCAGACCATTTACTTCCAGACGCCGCGCGGGCCATCCTTTTGACTGCATCGGAAGATGGATCATTGTTTCAATGCCATTCGCGGCAGCAAACGCGGCAACTTCAGTATCGACCCGCAGACCGGGAATTATAGAAAAGGTAAGTGGAACCTTGATAGCGGCCAGCGAGCGCGCCTCGGACATGCTGCTCCCCATGTCGTCGATAATAATAGCCAAATAGCCGGAACCTCTCCTCTTGACCGCGGACTTATCGACATCCGGGAGAACAGTACTCTTCGGGTAATCGCTCTTTTTTCTGTGTGGTGGTGGAGGAGGAGGAGGAGGGGGAGGAGTTACAACAGGCGGTACAGTGACGACTCTCTGGGGAACTTTGTAAGTTGGAACGATCTCTTTATCTTGGACAACTTCCGGTTTTTGCGGAGATACAGCAGTTTTCCGAAACAGGAAGTAACCGGAAATTGCTGAAATGATAAGTGCCAGAATTATCAGAGCGGCTATGCGGGAGCCTGACGTTTTTTTGGAAACTTTATTTCTATTTGAAACGGCCATTTATTACCGTCAGTCGATGGTTGCCGTCTCTTGAGAATACGGAGACGGCAACCAATCCAGGCAGGAGATTTGAAACAATAAAGCGAAGTTTACTCATGGTGCAATTCCCCGCTTCCATGAGATCTACTTTTCACTGCCCATAGCCTTAATCAACTCCCACCCTTTCAGCAGATCAAGAGCTCTCAACACCTGGTAATCATTTTGCAGATTCTCTTCCAATCTGGTCATAACTTTTTCAGTTTTATCATCCTTTTTATCACTATTTTTATCTTCTTTTTTAGTCTCACCGGTTCCTGATTTACTCTCAGTTTCAAAATGGTTCTCGAGATCTTTTTCGCGCAGATGAAGTGGATTTTTTTTGCCGGTTGCTTTGGGGAGTTCTACCGCTTCAACAACAATATCAGGCGTTATACCCTTAGCTTGAATAGATCGCCCCTTGGGGGTGTAATAGCGAGCGGTTGTCAAACGGATCCCGGAATCATCCGACATCGGAATAATGGTCTGAACCGAACCTTTGCCAAAGCTCTGAGTTCCCAGGATAATGGCCCGTTTGTGATCCTGCAATGCTCCGGCGACAATTTCCGAAGCGCTGGCGCTGCCGCCATTAATCAATACGACAATCGGGTAATTCGCCTCTTTACCACCTTTTTTTGCCGTAAACTGCATTTTTGAATCTTTTTCCCGCCCTTCGGTATAGACAATCATCCCACCTTCAGGAACAAAATGATCGGATACCTTTACCGCCTGATCAAGCAGACCACCCGGATCGTTGCGCATATCAAGTACCAACCCCTTAAGCTCGCCCTTGAACTCTTCCTTCATGCTTTTAAGCGCTTTGGTCAAATCTTCATCGGTCTTTTCCTGAAACTGGGCAATGCGTATGTAGCCATAGCCACCGTCAGTCAGGTGGAACCTGACGCTCTTGACTTGAATTATATCCCGAATAAGCGGAAACTCTTTCGGCTTCTCGAAGCCTTCGCGCATAATGGTCAGAATAACCTTTGTTCCCTTGACTCCGCGCATACGCTTGACCGCGTCATTGATATTTAAATCCTTGGTAAATTTATCGTCAATTTTGAGAATCATGTCACCAGCCTTGATTCCAGCTTTGAACGCCGGGGTATCCTCAATTGGCGATATGACGGTTAAAACTCCATCTTTTATGGAAATTTCAATGCCCAGGCCGCCGAAAGCGCCTTTGGTATCGATTTTCATCTCTTTATAGGTATCAGGCGGCATGAACGAGCTGTGTGGATCAAGAGAAGAGAGCATGCCGTTAATGGCACCATAAACCAGTTTTTTTGTGTCAACCTCTTCAACATAGCTCTTCTTGATAATTGACATGACGTCTGTAAAGAGTTCAATTGATTCATAGTCACTCCTTTTCCCTTCTGCCGAACTGTGGCGCTGGGAGCTGACTATAAAAAAGGTCAATAAAGCTACAACTACAACGAACCCTGCGACGACTTTTGTTTTTTTACTTCCTAGCACACTCATTTTCTTCCTCCAAATATATTTGATGCTTCCCGTATTATCTGTAATTAACGTACCCATTCGGCGGGGTCAACCGGCCTACCCTGATGCCGTATTTCAAAATACAGCATGCTCCCCTTGGTTGAATCAACATCACCAACCGCCCCTATTGATTCATGACGTGCTACATCAGAACCAACTTTTTTTGACAATCGCGACGCATGAGCATAGAGACTGAAATAACCTCCGCCATGATCAATAACCATCATATTACCAAAACCCTTAAAGTAATCGGAAAAAATAACCGTACCTTCGTATACTGCCTTTATTTCAGTTCCGGACGGAGCAGCAATCGACAACCCCTTACTGAATGTATATGAATTAAACTCAGGATGTTTATGTTTCCCAAATGATTCGATAATATTACCACGAACCGGGAAGCTCATCCGACCTCTCTGCGAAGCAAAACCTCGATCAGAAACCGGTGGCAACTCTGCAAGTGGTTTCTGTTTTGATTTCGGTTTTTCATGACGCGAGGAGAGCTTGCGCCTGCTGAGTGCTTCAAGCTTGGTAATCATCGCCTGCAGCCTGGAGGCGTTTGCCTGCAACTCTTTCAAGGAACTTTCATAGCTCTTGCGATCCTGGCGAACCTTGCCAAGATAGTCAGCCTTCTTGCTTTTTTCAGCTTCAATCTCACGTTTTTTACGCTCGATACTAGTCATGATGCGCTCTTTTTTTAACGCATCCCGCTCCAGATCGGATTTAAGGATTTTTAGCTGGTCTATTTTCAGGTTGTATTCAACAAAAATGCGTTTGTCATTTTCAAGTACGGATTTCATGTAACGAATATTTTCAGCAAGTTGCGGAAATGACTCGGCTGAAAAAAACATCCGCAATGTGCCAAACTCTCCCGCCTTGTACAAAGAAGAGAGACGACGCTCCATCTCCACCCTCTTTCGATTCGCCTCTTCTGAAACCCTCGTAATTTCGTGCCCGGTCTGTTCCAGACTCATTTCGACACCACGCAGGTCGCGCCCCAGCTTGGCAAGATCAGACTGTTTCTTTTCAAGTGCAAGCAGAATCTCTTTGAGTTCAGTTGAGATGGCCGCTTCAACTTTTTTTGTCTTGGAAATAAGCTGCTTTTTAACCTTGATTTCCTGCTTAACGCCGCTTAGTTCTTCCTTCGTGTTTTGCGCAGCAAAAGTTGCGGATGCGACTACGGTCAGCAGCAAAGCTATAATACAATACATCCGTTTCATCTGTTACACATTGATAAAACGCTTGAGGGAGGTAAGACTGCCGACGAAGCCGAGAAGAACACCAGACAGCAGTAATCCGGAGATATACTCAACAGGAAGAAAACTCAAGCCGGAAACAGCAGGATCAAACGTAATAAAACTACCGGCATTCTGAAGAAACGCTTCATAGGTACCATACAACAGGGCAAGCGAGAGTAAGGAGCCGGCTAAACCCTGTATCAGTCCTTCGAGCAGGAACGGAGCTGAAATAAAAAAACGGGTTGCGCCAACAAGAGACATTACCTCCAATTCGTCTCGACGAGAATAAATCGTAAGCTTGATTGTATTTGAGACGATGAATATGACGGCAATAACTAGAAAACCACCCAAGAGGGCGCCAAGAAGCCTCATGAAATTCAGGAAAGAGTTGAAACGACTCACCCACTCTTCGCCATACTGTACTTCTGTAATTCCTTGAATCTGCTTGAGTTTGGTGACGATGTTTTCAACGGAGTCCGTTTCGCGGTGCGTACTCTTCAAAGCGATTTCAAATGAAGTGGGCAATATTTCAGAACGCACTCCTTCAAGGAGTGTTTCCTGGCCGCGTAACCGCCCCTTGAACCGTTTGAGAGCCTCATCGCGCGTTACATAACTGACACGTGCCACACCGGAGACAGCAGATATTTTCCCACGAAACGCGGACTGTTCCTCCACGGTCAGCTCTTTGTCAAAATAAACGGTTACCTGCACCCGTTCGCTCCAGTTTTCTACTGCACTTTCAAGGTTCACAAAAATAAGCAGAAAGAGGGAGACTATCAACAGCGCCAGAGTGATGGTTCCAATCGTAACAGCATTTACAAAAACATTCTGGCGAATATTAGATATAGCCCGGGTCAGGAAGAAGCCGACTCTGCCGCCAAAAACATCACTTTCAAGCGTAGGACGCCTATATATCCTGGCAGTCCCTGAAGTTTTCTTTTTCCACTTGCTCAACGATTTCCCCTTTGTTCAAAGTAATGAGGCGCATATGGCTCTGTTCGATCAGACGACGGTCGTGCGTTGCAACGACAACAGTCGTACCACGAATATTTGCCTCTTTAAAAATATTAAGAATCTGATTTTTGTTGGCGTCATCAAGATTTCCTGTCGGTTCGTCAGCAAGAAGTATTTTCGGGTCATTGACCAGCGCACGAGCCAGAGCAACACGCTGTTGTTCGCCGCCGGAAAGTCGCTCCGTTATAAGATCGTATTTGGAATCAATTTCCATCTGTTTCAGGATGTGCATTGTCTTCTTACCGATATCCCTCCTGCCCCACCCCAAAACTTCCAGTGTTATGGCAACATTTTCAAAGACGGTACGGTTATGCAGCAGCTTGAAGTCCTGAAAAACCACTCCGATTGAGCGGCGCAGCAACGGTATCTGAGACCGTTTCAGGCTGGTAATGTTCTGGCCATCAACCAGAACCTCCCCACTATTCGGGGTTAGCGCCCCGTAGAGAAGGCGAAGAAGCGTTGTTTTCCCTGCGCCGGAAGTACCGGTCAGAAAGACAAACTCACCCTTGCCGATTTTAAGGTTGATATTATGCAACGCAGCAGCTTCCTGCTGGTAGGCAAGCGTCACATCGTGTAGTTGGATCATAGTGCTACCACTCTTTATATGGCGTGTTGGTCGAAGGGCTTATCTTGTCTGAACCGCTCTTAACATCGTATACTTTGCCAGGATCATTTGTGCTGCCAGTTGAACCGGTGCCACCGGGACTATCTGATGTATCTGGTGTCGGCGGGGCAACAGGCTCCCATGTGTCATTTTTGCTGGTAATAGGGTCTTTAGGAATTTCACGCATATAACCTTTTGACTTCAACTCTTCTATCGTATCGGGATATTTACCCTGATCGGCATAAAACTGATCAATGGTATTTCTAAAATTATAGAGGGTTTCCCGCAACACCGCCTCTCGCGCCTTTATGATTCCCCACTGGTAATTTGGCACGGCAACAGCGGCCAGAATACCGATAATCGAAACAACAATCAACAGCTCAATCAGGGTAAAGCCACGGCAATCACGTGTACAACGTATTTCTGCACAATTGGAAGAGAAATTTTGTTTGTCAGTAAAGTTCACATTATTACCATTGATTGTATTTAGTCCCATCCATCGCGGTGTCAGTTTGCGGTGCATAAACATCATAGACATCATCGCCACACCAACTTGAAGAATCTGGCTCATCCTTATAGCAGCGCAGCTCCCAGCCCCACTGTTTCTCATCTGTGGAGCTTTTCGGATCAATAGGATTCAGAACTGGACGCCTGAGAAATTTAACCTTACCAATTTTTACATCACCGAAATCATGACCGTCAACCAGCTCCTGAAGCTCTTTCGGATAGCCGCTGCCAGTTTTCAAGGGCCCCGCAGGGATCTTATCAAAGGTTTTCCGGTAATCGTCGAGGGCAATACGTATGATGCGCAGATTCCTCTTTAGTTCAATTTCTTTTGATCTGACTGCTGTATTACGGATTAGCGGCATCACGCCGACAGCAAGAATACCCAGAATGGTGATTGTCACAATCAATTCAATTAGTGAGATCCCGCTGTCTGTTTTCAAATAACGCAACATATTTATCGCCTACCAACTTTCGTGATACGCTCTATAAATTTTAGAGTGATCATTATTGGAGTCAGCAATAAATCGCCATTTGCTGTACCTGGCTGACGTCATGTTTTGAAAACCCGCAGATGTTGAATTCTGAAAAACTTCAAGTGCGGAGTCCTTAAAATACATCTTTAATGGGTGCCCTTCACTTTTGCTGGCTACGCCGATTATAGCACCACTTTGACTCCCAGGATTTTCTAAAAACTTTTTTGTAGCATTGTTATAAATTCCCCTGATGATTGTCCACTCTTTGCCGGTCATGGGATCCTGATAGATTTTAAGTTTTGCACAGTCAGGAGCACACAACGGATTTTTGTCATCAACTTCCACTGCATAGTGCTGAGGTAAAAAACGCATCTTTGTAAGTGAGGATGGAGCCAGTAACAAATCTTTCAAGTCATTGATCTGAGGACGCGGCTTCGGTGGTACACCCGGTATGGTATAATTTGGGTTATACCAGTTTTCAATCGCCTCTTTAATCTGACTCCCTCTGAATAGCAGTTCTTTCTCCTGTTCCCGCTGTTTGATAGTTTTCCACGACTGCCCCACCATGCCGAGCATGATCCCCATGATCATCACAATAGTCAGAGCCAAAATCAGAGTGAAGCCATTTTGGTTCGCAAGGAGTTTTATCACCTGATATCAACCGCCGTACTGAAAGGAAGGATGTTCAAAGCCGCTCCATTCGATGAGGTGAACATGCTGTTTTTGAAGGAAAAACTTGCAGGTCCCTTATTCCTAGCCTTGAATACCACAGTTGCGAGCGTACCGCCGCCGGAGACGCCGCTGCCTCCCGCAGATCGAACCAGCGTAACATTAACCGTTCCGGCAGCAGCATCGGCCCTACCGCTGAAGGATGCAGGTTTGCCGTCACTCTTCAGTAAAGCACCTTCGCTTATAGAAACAAATTCGACAAAAGCCGGGTCGAAGGTAAGTACAAACGGGGCGTTGGCAAGATCTTTCACATCACTGATTTTAATATCAAGGCTGAACTGTTGTCCCACAGGTACGAACGAAGGAGCTGCAATCTGCAGGAGGCTTCGCTGAATTGCAGCAGGAACAGGCATGGAGGGTGCGGGGGGTGCGGAAGATGGCGGAAGAATCACCGCCGGAGCAGGCGCAGCAGGCTTTTTGGTAGTAGTCACAGAAGGAGTTTTATTCTCATCCCCTTTTGTGGCGGCGCCCTCAAATTCCGGATCCAGATCAAATGATGAGAGTGCCTTGACAAGTGACGGATGATCCTCTTTGCCGGAGACAAACGAGGCGAGTCCCGGAAGCGGAACCGGGACTCCTCTTACCAGTCTTGGGGTAATAGCCAGCATAAGTTCAGTTTTGTCTTTTGATGCATTTGTATTGGTAAAAAGTGGTCCGAGAAGAGGCAGGTCACTCAATAAATATACTTTGCTCTTGTCATTGGTTACTGAACGCTGAATAAGTCCACCGATAACGCTTGTCTCGCCATCTTTTAGGCTGAGGACGGTGTCCAGGTTTCGTGTACCGATGGTTACAACTGAGGTTGCGCTTCCTACGCCGCCGACAGTCTCTTTTGTGATGATCGAGCTGACCTCAAGGGAAAGCTTTATGGCTATCTCATTATTTAGCTGAATATTTGGCTCGGCGTTGACCTTTACACCGACATCTACATAAGATACGTTAACCTGTGACAGGGTTCCGTTCAAAGTTGTAGTCGTTACCGGCACCCTGGTACCGACGTTGAATTTGGCTTTTTCCTTGTTTTTTACCCTGATTTTAGGATTTGACAGCACTTCACCTTTGGCGAGTGTTTTGCCGAAATTAAATGTCATGTTCGGCACTGTGACGTAGCCACCGTAGCCGTTTGTAGAGAATGCTTTAACAAGACTCGTAACATCGAAGCCGGTTTTAGTTACAGTACCAGTTGTCGCTGCCTCAGCTACGGTAGTAGCCCCGGTGAGACTTGTTGCCATCAATCTATTATCGGGTGAAACCATGCCGAGTTGAACATTGTAATTACTCAGCAGTAACCCTATATTCTCCGCATTCTTATCACTTATTTCTACAATCTCTACATCAAGCACTACCTCTGCTTCAGGCATGTCATTGGCGTCAAGAATTTTTTCTACGACTGCAACAACGTCTTCCGTGTCCCTCACCACTAATGAATTCGAATCTTCGTTCACATACACCTTGCGCACCTGAATCATGGTACGAATGAGGTTGATTGCTTTTTTTGCCTCCATGTAATTGAGGTGAAACGTACGGAGCACCAAATCCTCGTACTGTTTGCTCTTGTCCGGTGACTTCATGTATACGAGCATGGTTGTTTCATTGAGATTTTTTGTGCTAAGCTTGTTCATGTCGCAAAGCAGATCAAGCGCCTGCTGGAACGAAGCGTTTTCAAGCAGAACCGTAATAGGTAAATCTTTAACCCCGTCGTCGAAAACAAAATTAACTCCGGAAAGCTGCGACAGGATTTTAAACACATCCTTCATTTTGGCATCTTTAAACTTGAGGGTAATCGGTTTGTTCGAGACAAGCCGCAGCTCAAAACCATCAAGCTTACTCTTGCGCAATTTGGCAACACGTTCAACTGCGGCCTTAAATTCGGCATTTTCAGGGAAAAGTTCGGCTGCCCTCAAAAATTGCCGATGGGCATCTTTCAACTTGTTCCCTTTTTCAAAATCACGCCCCTCTGTGTAAGCCAGTTGCGCGTTCTTGTATCTGGTATAAGTATCAATCTGCTGCGCAAAACGAGCCTGAGTCGGATCTATCCCCTGAGCCGCCTGTAGTTCTACCAAAGCATCAACATAATTCCCCTTGGCGACAAGAGTCATTCCCTGCTGATACCGCTGTTCCGCAGCCTTCACACGGTTATGGAAAAAACGGATCCGTGATTCGCCTACCGTTGGATCGATTTTAAATGAATCGGCATAACGGTACATCGCCTCTTCAAATCTCCCCTCCGACTCCAGCTTTTCTGCCGCCTGGAAGGAGCGTGTCGCGGGTGAGGCACATGCTGCAAGGAGGCCGATAACCATGAAAAAGATAATATGTGAAGCAAAATTCAAGTAGCGCATTATAGTGCGTCTCCTCGCGAGTAAATTACTATTTCGCCGTGGCAAGAGGGCGATTCTCCAACAATGGAATAACAATTTCATCTCCGGTATCGGTCACCGTTAACGTTAAAGCCTGATCAGAAATTTCGGTCGCCTGATAACGGCCGGCAATTATATCCCCTTTTTTAACCAGCAGGATATCTTGATCTTTACTGAGAAAAATTGTTCTAACCGCTCCTTTTTTCAAAAACCCTAAAAAAGTGAAACGCGCCAGAGGAGGCGCTTCTGGCTGAACAATCGCCGGCTGTACCGGAGGCAAAGCTGGCACGATTTTAGGCGGTGGTATAAGCGCCACCGCTTTTTGTTTCTTCATTTTCAGTTCATCAATAAAAATCGGCCTGAAAATATTACGGCGATACCCTTTGAAAGTTTCAGTTTCCACGTCAAGCAGCTCTACATGGAGCTTTGTGCCGTCATCTGCAACACGACCGGTTTTTTCTTTAGCTGTAACAACCGGTTTTCGTACCACAGGCGATGGTTTATTGGTTGGCATACTGACTGTTTTCAGCCGTGGCATTGCACTGTAGCTCCAGAGGGCAGTAACCCCGAACAGTATCACCAGGACGAACAGTATCAGGCGTTGGCGGTTCATGCCCCACCCCTGAGGTACAGAGTCAGGTGTACATTCATGACAACATTTTCCACATAAATGTCACTGTTTGAAAAAGAAACTGTGTCAACAACAACCAGCTCCTTACTCTGTTGAAGGTCTGAGAGATAACTCTTTACGCCGGCGTAGCTTCCGCTGACGGAGAGGGTCATCTGATAGGAGAGCAGCGGTTCTTCCTTAAGCTGTTCCGGCTTATAATTTATTGCGCCAACAGCAACATTGCTTGCATCCGCAGCTTCAAGTAACTCACTAAGAATCCTGGCAAACTCACGTTTCTCCGGTATGGTCGCCTTCAATTTTTCAAGGTCTGCGGCACCCTGCTTATACAGTGCATCAGCATCCATCTTCCCTGAACGGGCTTGCTTCTGGCGCAAGCCACTCCACTTTGTCTGCAGCGAAATAATTGAAGGAAGCTGATAGGCCGATATCACTACAGTGAGGGCAATGTTAAGCAGCAGCATGGCAGCAATTATACTCAACAGTCGCCATTTTTGCCGGACTATTTCAATAGCGAGCTGTTGCATCACTCAACTACCTTGCAGGAAATCGCAAACTGAACGCCGTGCGTTTTATCGTCAACAGCAATATTCTGATGTGAGAGGAGCAGAACATTCGAAAAGTTTTTCGACGCTTCCAGCCTTTCAACGTACTGCTGCAGTTTCTTAAAGGAGAGTGCGCGGCCATCAAGTTTCCACGCCTCATCTTTTTTATCCGGAGTGAGCGATGACAGCGAGATCCCTTCAGGCATTGAATTTTCAAACAGCTCCAGTTTCTTCAGCCAGTTTGAACTTTTACGATCAATGATGTCATTATAAAACCGGATTCGAGCTTTTTGACGAGTGAATTCCGCTTCGGAAATGCCGCCCGGTTTCATGACAAATTTACTTTCAAGGGCAGCTATTTCAGAAATTAATCGACTCTGCTCACCCATATTGGAAGATATGCCCATAATATTCCAGACAGTGAGGAGTAACAGAAGAGCAATAACAACGAAAGCAACCCTGTTTATCAAGCGGTTGTCAAGATAGGTGCGCGTTGCCAGATTTATAGTATAGCGCATCAGCAGCTCCCGAAAGCGGCACCGATGGCGGCGGTGCAGGGAAAGAGCCGTATCTGGTCGCCAGGCGCAAAATTACCAGGCTGTACTGCGCCTTTCGTCTCCAGCAGGGTAGGCGCCGATCCGGTCAACTCGGATACCATTGCCAGAAAAGCTTGAGCCACATCTGGAGGAGAAACAGAGAAAATTGACTGCAGCGGCTGATCAGGGTGCCGCTCTTTATACACCAGCAATGAGCTGCTGATTTCCATATAGACTCTGCTGTCGGTAGCCGCTATCCCCGGGAGGTCTTTACTGCGGATGAATTCAGGTATCCCTGCGACAAAGGCCACCACCGACAGGGTCGAACCATAAAATGAAATCAAAATACAATCACTCCGAAGCGACAGTCGATTATCAAAAAGGCGACAAATGTTTAATGTATTACAGGCAATTCCGGCAGGTGAGAGTCCGGCTTTTGTAATCAGCTCTTCATATTGCGAAATGACTGTCCGTGAAGCCACTGCCACCAAAAGGGCAAGGTCACCATTTTCACGAACGGCCAACTGCTGATAATCAAGATGGGTATCGGCGCTGTCAAACGGAATACTTTTCTTGAGCTTCCAGCGAATCAGATCTTTTGCTTCCTGGCGGCTCTTGAAGCGCCCTTCATAATCCAGAAGCATAATCCTGCAGACGCCGTCAGGCAAAGAGACCGCAACCCGTGTTGATTTGCAGAGCAGTTGACTGTGAGCCGACTTCAGACCGGATACGAATGAATCAGGATTAGCAATATTTAGCTCTCTAAGTGACACCTGTACTGTATTGGGCGGAAAAATGGCGCTGGAAACACGCTCAACTCTGGGTGATGCCGCTGAGCCTGCGGTCATGGCGCAGATCACACCCCCATTGTTAATTTCGACACCGATTAGACTACTGGCAAACAACATGACTCATCCTGTTCCGGTCACTCAACAAACGTAACACGGTTTATCTCCTTAAGCGTCGTTATTCCAGCGGCAAATTTTTCCTCGGCTGAATCCCGCAGAAACATGACCCCCGCTTCTCTAGCGGCTTTTTTCAGGCGCGTTGCAGGAACTTTAGCGATAATCAGATCACGAATCTGATCGTCCAGCTCCAGAAGCTCGACAATTGCAACACGCCCCTTATAGCCGGTACCGTGGCATTTATCACATCCGCGCGCTTCATACAGCGTCATGCCACGGAAACGTTCCGGGTTCACCCCACCTTCAATCAATTCTTCATCACTGTAAAAAACAGGCTGACGACATGCGGTGCAGACTTTTCGCACCAGCCTTTGCGCCAGAACACAATTCAGGCAGGAGACAAAATTATACGGGTCAATACCCATGTGGATGAAACGACCGATAACATCAAAAACGTTATTGGCATGAACCGTAGTAAAGACAAGGTGACCGGTCAATGCAGACTGGACGGCAATCTGTGCTGTTTCAGGATCACGTATCTCGCCGACCATGATCTTGTCCGGGTCATGGCGAAGGATTGAACGCAACCCCTTCGCAAATGTAAGCCCTTTTTTTTCGTTAACCGGGATTTGCAGCACTCCGCGAAGCATGTATTCAACCGGATCCTCAATCGTAATAATCTTATCTTCGCCGCTATGGATCTCCGTCAGAGCAGCGTAAAGCGTCGTTGTTTTGCCGGAGCCGGTCGGACCGGTAACCAGCACCATGCCATACGGCTCACGAATTTTTTTTCTGAGCCGTTTGATTTCACGTTCACTGATACCCAGATTTTCAAGCGTCAATCCCTTCAGGTCGCTGGCGATACTCTCCTTGTCGAGAATACGGATAACGGCGTCCTCACCCAGAGAGCTCGGCATAATTGAAACACGGAAATCGATCGATTTTTCTCCGAAACGGATTTTAAAGCGCCCATCCTGGGGAACTCGTCGCTCGGAAATATCCAGCTCACTCATAACTTTCAAGCGCGAAATAATCGGAGCCTCAAAATGCCGGTCGATCGTATCATTGGCTTTATACAGCACACCATCGATGCGGTATTTAATGTCAACACCGTCAAGTCCGGTTTCAATATGAATATCACTGGCTCTGCGGTTCAGCGCATCCAGGATGGTGGTGTTGATAAGTTTGATAATTGGACTGGTATCATCAGACAATGTTTCAACTGATAAGACCTCTTCGCCCCGGTCGGTCTCCCTGACCAACTGGAGCATAAAATCTTCCGAAACTTCTCGCAAAACCCGCCGCGTCCCCTCGCCCGCCTTGGTAACGGCATGAATAGCTGATTCTGAAGCAATGCGGATTTTGACTTGTCTGGCAAGCAGCAGTTCGAGTTCGTCCAGTTTGACAACGGCGGTCGGATCAGCCACCGCAACAACGATGACATCCGGCTGAATTTCGAGCGGTACAAAATTAAACCGATAAATTGCATCCGGAGGCAACTGGTTGAGCAACTCTGAGTCCATCTTGAAATTGCGCAGATCAATATATTCAAGACCGTACAGCTCCGCCAGAGCTCGTGCTAGATCCTCATCAGTGACAAATCCTTCGTGAACGGCAATCTCAGCAAAACGTCGCCGTAACTCCAACTGTCTATCTATTATAACTGATAACTGCTCCGGTGTGAGGCATCCCCGCTCCACCAGAATTATCCCGATATTTTTTCCTCTGAAAGATTGCATCGATGCCCTACCCTACCGTACCGGCAATCTTGAAAATCGGAAGATACATTGCAATAATTATTACCCCGATAATGACCCCCATCACCAGCATTATGGCAGGCTCTATGGCAGTTGTAAGGAGATGCATCCGTTCCTCAAGCTCATCTTCCAGGTAATTTGAAATATCTATCAGCATATCTTCAAGAGCTCCGGTTGTCTCACCAACTCCCAGCATACGGAGAGCCAGTGGCGGCATGAGATGAATTCGCTCGAGAGCGACGGATAGGCGCCCCCCCTCTTCAATAAAACGGACCGCCTCAAAGAGCTTCTTTTCCATAAAAACATTATCCAAAGTGCCAATTGACATACGAAGAGATTCAATGATCGGAATACCGCTGCCGAGAACCGTTGCCAGGGTTCGGGTGAAGCCGGCAACTGAATACTTGGAAAATACTTCTCCTGCTAAAGGGATGGTCAGTTTAAAGCGATCAAAGGCGTAGCGTCCGGCTTCGCTATTTTTCCAAGACCTGAAGACGGCAAACAGAGCAATACAGACAATAATTCCAAAAATAAAGTAACGTCTGATCAGCGAAGTAAAAGTAATCAATAATTGCGTCAGAGCGGGGAGCTGAGATCCGGAATCGGCGTACACCTGACTGAATGTAGGGACAACGTACAGTAACAGAAGTGTAATCGCCAGAGTGGCAAAAACGACAAGAATTGCCGGATAAAAAATGGCGGCAACAATTTTTTTCCGTAGCAACCCGACTCTTTTTAAATATTCGATGTAGCGCCGAATGGTTTGAGGCAGATCACCGGTTCTTTCTCCGGCACGAATAGAAGCGACGTAAAGATACGGAAAAGCGCGCCCATGCTTCTCCATTGCAACAGATAAGGCGGCACCCGCCTTGACATCTTCACGTACCTGCAGCAGAACATCGTACAAAGCACCCGATTCATGCCGTTCAAGTATAGCATCAAGCACCTGCATGATCGGCATGCCTGACTTAAACAGCACAAGCATTTCCTGATTGAACGTCAGTAGAGACCTGTTATCGACCTTTTTACGCTTAATTCCCTTCTCAAACAGAAATTGTAAGCGCTTTTTTTTAACATCGAAGACAAAATAACCTTGATCTTCAAGATTTTTGCGCAACAGAGTGCCGTCAGCAGCTTCAAAATCTCTGACAAGAATTTTACCGTCCGATGCACCAAGTTTGCAGGAATAAAGCGCCATAACCGCAAGTTTTTACCACAGACACAATAATAATAAAATACAAAACCACACCGTTATAACCAAGCACCAGATTTTGTTTGAAAGGCTGTTATTTTGCAGATTTTATGATATACATATTCTCAGCCGGACAATATTTTATTCCCGGACAACCAAATTCGAGCAAGGGGGCTGTATATGAGTGAGATTGTTGATGTCTATGCCAGAGAAATTCTTGATTCCCGAGGGAATCCGACTCTGGAGGTTGAAGTTTTTCTCGAATCAGGAGCTTTTGGACGAGCTGCCGTGCCATCAGGTGCGTCAACTGGCGAGCGCGAAGCCATGGAACTGCGAGACGGTGACAAGTCACGCTACCTCGGCAAAGGTGTTCTTAAAGCCGTTGATAACGTGAACAATGTTATCGCTGAAGAGGTCATCGGTATGGAGGCTGACGACCAGGTCGGCATCGATATGAAGATGATTGAACTGGACGGCACCGAATTCAAAACAAATCTCGGCGCCAACGCCATTCTGGGTGTTTCTCTGGCAGTGGCCAAAGCTGCCGCTGAAGAATCCGGTCAGCCTTTGTACAAATATATTGGCGGAGCCAACGCCCGCGAATTGCCGCTGCCGATGATGAACATCATCAACGGTGGCTCACATGCCGATAACAATGTTGACATTCAGGAATTCATGATCATGCCTGCCGGTGCTTCATCTTTCAAGGAAGCGCTCCAAATGGGTGCGGAAATTTTCCATACCTTGAAAAGTGTACTGAAAAGCAAGGGATACAGCACAGCCGTCGGTGATGAAGGGGGCTTTGCTCCTAACCTGAAGTCGAATGAAGAAGCGCTGGAAGTCATCATGGAGGCTATTGTCAAGGCCGGTTACAAACCGGGCGAAGACGTACTGCTGGCACTCGATGTCGCCGCTTCGGAGCTCTTTGCCGACGGGAAGTACACCTTGGAGAATGAGACGCAGAAAGTAAAGAGTGCTGTTGAGATGGTCAATTTTTACGAAGATCTGGTTAACAGATACCCGATCATCTCTATCGAGGACGGCTTGGCCGAAAACGACTGGGATGGCTGGAAACTGATGACCGAGCGTCTCGGCAGCCGTATCCAGATTGTTGGCGATGATCTCTTTGTCACAAACCCGAAAATTCTGCAAGAAGGTATCCAGAAAGGGATCGCCAACTCGATTCTGATCAAACTTAATCAAATCGGCACCCTGACCGAGACTCTTGAGGCTATCGAAATGGCCAAACGGGCGGGATACACTACTGTTATATCACATCGATCCGGTGAAACCGAAGACACCACTCTGGCCGACCTGGCAGTAGCGGTCAACTCCGGACAGATTAAAACCGGCTCGCTCTGCCGAACCGACCGCGTTGCCAAATACAACCAGCTTCTGCGTATCGAGGATGAACTTGACAGCACATCCCGTTTCAAAGGGCACGGCGTATTCTACAACCTCAAAAAATAGTTCAAAATAAAACCTGAGCCAAGAGGCGGAGCATGCTCCGCCTTTTGTGTATCTAAAGATTCGTACAGGAGGAGACAGATGGAGAACATGACCACCCTTTGGAACCGCTATCAGAAGTATCTTTGCAATTTTCCCGAGATCGGATTATCTCTCGATATCAGCCGCATGAAATTTGATGACAGCTTTTTTGAGCGAATGGAGCCTGCCATGCAGAACGCCTTCGCCGAAATGGTAGAGTTGGAGGGTGGAGCCATTGCCAACCGCGATGAAGGTCGCATGGTCGGGCATTATTGGCTGCGCAACCCGTCGTTGGCCCCTTCCGGAGAGCTTACGAGTGAGATTGAGGCAGCATTGTCACAGATTCAACTCTTCAGCTCAAAAATCCACCGTGGAGACATTTCCGCTCAAAATGGCGCCCCTTTTACCAACATTCTAATCATCGGCATCGGGGGATCTGCATTAGGACCGCAGTTTGTAGCTGATGCACTGGCTTCTCCTTCAGACCGGATGAAGGCATATTTTCTTGACAACACTGACCCGGACGGCATTGACAAGGTCTTTGCCGAACTTGGGGCAACTGTCGCGCAAACGCTGGCAATCGTCATATCTAAAAGCGGCTCTACCAAAGAGACCAGAAACGGCATGCTTGAAGCCAAAACCGCATACGAGCGTGCCGGACTAGATTTTTCACGGCACGCAGTAGCGATAACCGGCCATGAAAGCGAGCTGGATCGACTGGCAACTGCTGAAGGGTGGCTGGAGCGCTTTCCGATGTGGGACTGGGTCGGTGGACGAACCTCTGTCACCTCTGCTGTAGGACTCCTCCCTGCGGCACTCCAGGGGATCAATATCACGGAACTGCTGCGCGGCGCACATTTCTGCGATACGGTGACCCGCAAGCCCGACACGAAGCATAATCCGGCAGCGCTTATGGCATTGATGTGGCACTACGCCACTGACGCTCGCGGTGCGAAGGATCTGGTAATGCTCCCCTACAAGGATCGCCTCATCCTCTTCTCCCGCTACCTGCAGCAGCTAATCATGGAATCTATCGGAAAGGAGTTCGACCGGGACGGAGCGCTGGTCAATCAGGGCTTGACTGTGTACGGCAACAAAGGTTCAACCGATCAGCACGCATATGTGCAGCAACTGCGGGAAGGGGTGGCAAACTTTTTTGTCACATTTATCGAGGTGTTGCAAGACCGTGACGGAGGTTTGCTGCTCGTTGAGGAGAATTTTACCAGCGGAGATTTCCTGTTCGGCTTTTTTCAGGGGACGCGCACAGCGCTCTACGAAAATGGCCGGGAGTCAATGACCATCACCATCAACCAGGTTGACGCATTTACGGTCGGCCTTCTGATTGCGCTGTTTGAACGAGCCGTCGGACTCTACGCCAGCCTGATCAATATCAATGCCTACCACCAGCCCGGTGTCGAAGCGGGTAAAAAAGCAGCAGGAACAGTGATTAAACTCCAAAAATCAGTGGTGGAACTCCTGCAGAAGGAACAGAGGAGTTTGACCCCTGGTGCGATTGCGGAACTGTTGGGGAAAAATGAGCAAACGGAGATGATTTTTGCCATCCTGCGGCATCTTGCGGCTAACCCTGAGAGAGGAATTGTTCAGTTCGAAGCGGATCAGTTGGCTCAGACGACATTCTGCATCAAGATTCCATGTTGAAGGAGTTTTACAAACTGATCGGCGGGTAGAGGTTTACTGTAATAGTAACCCTGTATCTCGAAACATCCGCTGGAGTTAAGGAAGTTCAGGTGGTCGATGGTTTCGACACCTTCAGCAATTACTCTCAACTTCAAACTCCTGGCCATTCCGATAATGGCTCCGACAATGGCGGCATCGTCCTGGTTGGTAGTAATATCCCGAACAAATGACTGGTCTATTTTTAGCTTATCGAGTGGAAACGTTTTAAGGTAACTCAGGCTTGAGTAACCAGTGCCGAAATCGTCAATAGAAAGTTTCAGCCCCATCTTTTTCAACGAATGAAGAGTTTGGACAGCGGCATCAGCATTCTGCATGATGCCGCTTTCCGTAATTTCCAGCTCCAGCCAGCGAGATTCCAGCCCACTCTGCTGAAGCGCATCGGCGACCAATTCCGTTAAATTTTTCTGACGGAATTGAACCGCCGAGAGATTGACCGCCACCGGAATTGGAGGAAACCCCTCCGTCTGCCACTCTTTATTCTGTCGGCAAGCCTCCCGCATCACCCATTCCCCGATCGAAACGATTAAACCGCATTCTTCTGCGATCGGGATGAACATTCCCGGCGAAACTAGCCCCATCTCCGGCTGACGCCATCGAACAAGCGCCTCGGCTCCGATAATCTGGCCGGTTTCAGAATTTATCTGCGGCTGATAATAGAGTATGAACTCGTTCCGTTCCAGCGCTCGTCGCATTTTATTTTCCATGGTCAAGCGCTCGTATGATCTGTCGTTCATAGCCTGTGCGAAAAACTGATAATTGTTCCTCCCGATCTCCTTTGCGCGATACATTGCAACGTCGGCATTTGAGATAAGCTCTTCATTGGCCATCCCGTCATCAGGGAAAATGCTGATTCCGATGCTGACAGTAGTATGCAATTCCAGATCCCTGATTAAAAAACGGCTGGAGAGCGAATCAATAATTTTTTGCGCGGCTACTCCGGCATGGGCTGTTTCACTCAAATCATGGAGAATAACTATGAATTCGTCTCCCCCAAGCCGCGACACGGTGTCACTGACCCGCACACTTTCTGTCAACCGCTCTGCTACCGCTTGCAGTAACAGGTCGCCAAAACTGTGTCCCAGTGTATCGTTTATATTTTTGAATCTGTCCAGATCGAGGAAAAGTACCGCCACCTTTTTCTTGTGGCGCGGCGCACCGATAATTGCCTGTAGTAGCCGGTCATGCAGCAGCACCCTGTTCGGAAGTGCTGTAAGCTCATCGTAGTGGGCCATGAAGTTAATTCGCTCGTCGGCAGCTTTACGCTCGGAAATATCCGAAAAAACAGCAATATAGTTTTGTAAGCGTTCCTGGGCATCCTTGACGGCAACAATGCTGAGCCACTTCGGATATTCTTCACCGTTCTTGCGACGATCCCAAAGCTCCCCCTGCCAGTACCCGCTTGTATTCAGCGTTTCCCAAAACCGCTCGTAAAATGCGTCGTCGTGTCGACCGGAAGACATGAACCTGGGGTTCTTGCCAATCACTTCCTCCGGGTTATAACCGGTGATCCTTGTAAAAGCAGGATTGATCGAGATATAATTATTGTCCGCATCAGTGACCCCGATCGCCTCCCCCATGTTCTCGAACACTTTGGAGGCCAGGCTCAGCTCCTTTTCAGACCTGTGACGCTCCGTTATATCACGGATGATGCCGATAAACAGGCTGACTCCGGCAACTTCCAGTTCGCTGACTGACAGATCCATATAGCAGAAACCACCATCTTTACGTCGCCCAATCAGATCCTGAACTATGTGGCTGGTATTGCCGACATCGGATGCAATCAGACTTTCAACAGAAATGCGGGCTTCAGGTTCATTTATTTTTGAAAACAGGGTAGTTATGTCGTTGTTTACCAGATCCTCAGCAGCATAGCCGAATATTTCAACGGCTACCCGGTTAACCAGAATAATCTTTCCATGCCGGTCGAAACAGACCACTCCGTCAGACAGGTTGTGCAGAACTGTTTCAGCACGTTCGTTTCGTATCATGGCGACGTTACCCGATCGGTATTGGTCTCGTATTTATTGACTGCATTATTGAGCATGATCATTATGACGCAATACCTTTTTTGGAATAATCCAACTGAACTATCAGCAAATATATGTAAATAAAAATAAATTACAATAGAAATCTGCAAAACCAGAATGGGTATTGGTATCTGTTTATCAAACTATTTATCTATTGACACTTGACCCATATTTGAATCAGGATGCCGGGTAAAATTAAATCTGACCGACTATTACCTGGTTTGGTCTTTGATCGGTCAATAATTATCAAGGATTGCGATTAGGAGCCGTTATATGAGAACCAATACAGAAGCAGATAAATCATTGCCGGATGGCATCTTACCCGAAGAAGACCGGATACAGGCTATTTTAGCCCGGATTGAAAAACTCAATAAAATCGGCATCGCGCTCTCTGCGGAGAAAGATACCTCGCGGCTGTTGGAGAGTATTTTAATCGGCGCCAAGGAGTTGACCAACGCGGATGCGGGGACAATCTATACACGGACCGAAGAGAATACCTTGAGATTTGAAATCATTCGAACCGACTCTCTCAAGATTGCTATGGGAGGAACCACCGGGATTAAAATCAATTTTCCTGAGCTTCCACTTTATAAGGATGGCAAGCCCAACATGCAGATGATTGCTGCATACGTCGCTCTTGAGGAGAAATCGATCAATATTCCCGATGCATATGAAGCACAGGGGTTCGATTTTTCCGGAACAAAAGCCTTTGATAAAAATACCGGTTATCGGTCAAAATCGTTTTTAACCGTTCCGCTGAAAAACCATGAAAATGAAGTTATCGGAGTTCTTCAGCTAATCAACGCAAAAGATCCGGTAACCAGCCAAATCAAGGAATTCAGTCAGGAAGATCAGCAGTTGTCGGAATCCCTGGCCTCACAGGCTGCCATCGCTATGACCAACCAAAAACTGATTGCAGACCTGAATGAACTGTTTGAATCATTTATCCAGGCAATTGCCGGAGCAGTTGACGACAAGTCAGCCTATACGGGTGGGCACTGTGAACGAGTGCCGGTTCTGGCTAACCTGCTGGCGGAAGCGGCAAAAAAATCGACTATTGGCGACCTTAAAGATTTTAACCCCACTGAGGAAGACATTCATGAAATTCGGATCGCAGCATGGTTGCACGATTGCGGAAAGGTGGTAACACCGGAATATGTGGTCGATAAATCTACAAAGCTGGAGACAATCTATGACCGTATCCACACTGTCGCTACCCGTTTTGAAGTTTTGAAACGGGATTTTGAGATCGAATTCCTCAATAAGAAAATTGCACTGATAGAAGCTGGCAAGCAGGATGAAATTCCGGGGTTGGAAGCAGAACTGGAGGAAAAGACAAGACAGATTGATGAGGATCGGCTCTTCATTGAGACATCAAATGTAGGTGGCGAGTTTATGTCTCAGGAACGTCAGGCACGGGTTAAAACTATCGCCGACTATCAGTGGAAAGCTCCCGGTGGCAACTATGAACCGCTCTTGTCAGAGAACGAGATATACAACCTTAATATTGCCAAAGGAACACTCAATGCGGAGGAGCGCAATATTATAAATCATCATGTGGTAGCCACCAAAAAAATGTTGAGTACCATTCATTTCCCCAAAAACCTGAAGAATGTTGCCGAGATGGCTGGTGCTCATCATGAGACTATGAATGGAACCGGATACCCGGACAAATTGACTCGGGACCAAATGTCCATTCCAGCCCGGATCATGGCTATTGCTGACGTCTTTGAGGCGTTAACCGCCGCAGACAGACCTTATAAAGAGCCTAAGAGCCTTTCTGATTCGTTGAAGATTCTTGGTTTCATGAAAAAGGATCAACATATTGATCCCGATCTGTTTCAAGTATTCATCAAAGAGAAAGTCTACCTGGAATATGCCCATAAGCACCTGAAACCGGGACAGATTGATGAAGTGATTGAAGCAAAAATTCCCGGATATGAAGGATAGAAATTCATTTCTGGAATAAAAGAGACACACCTTGTCGAGAGGAATGGAATATGAGTAATCAGGAAAAACTTCGTAAAATAATAGAACTTGGCTGTGAGATTTCCCATATCAAGGATATTGATCTTCTTCTTGAGAAAATTTTGCTTGAAGCACGAAGATTTACAAACTGTGATGCCGGTTCTATTTACGTCCGCGAAGATGACAATCTCATTTTTCGACATACCCAGAATGACACCCTCCAACTGAAGCTTCCTCCGGGTAAAAAGCTTCCATTTGCAACGTTCAGCGTGCCAATCAACAACCAATCAATTGCCGGTTATGTTGCTGTTAATGGTTCCATTTTAAATATTGCTGACGTATATGAAGTGGGGACATTTTATCCATTTTCCTTTAATCGCACGTATGACGACATCACGGGATTCCGTACCTGTTCAATGCTGACTATCCCCCTTAAAAACTTTCGCGGGAACGTCATCGGTGTTCTCCAACTGATCAACGCGAGTGATCAGCAGGGTGAAACCATTCCATTTGCAGACGATGATGAAGAGATCATACCTTATTTCGCTATTAATGCCGCAAATGCCATCGAACGAGCAAAGATGACCCGTGAAATGATTCTGCGCATGAATAAGATGGCCGAAATGCGCGATCCGAAAGAGACTGGCCCGCATGTCAACAGAGTTGCCGCATATTCGGTTACACTATATGAAGCCTGGGCTTTCAAACACAAGATTCCACAACCGGAAATTGATAAAAACAGGGATGTCCTGCGCATGGCTGCCATGCTCCATGACGTAGGAAAAGTTGCAATCTCAGACAACATTCTGAAAAAACCGGGTTCATTTACCCCAGAAGAGTACCAGATCATGAAACTGCACACTCTCTACGGTGCGAATCTGTTTTCTGATATTAGTTCTGATTTTGATGAATCGGCCGGAATTGTGGCGATCAATCACCATGAGCGCTGGGACGGCAATGGTTATCCTGGACATATTGACAGGCTTACACAGAAAGCGTTACCAGGGTTTGAAAAAGAAGATGGTACAGCAATCGGAAAGCGCGGTGAAGAGATACCATTTTTTGGCAGAATCGTGGCGTTGGCTGATGTTTATGATGCACTCTCCTGTCGACGGGTCTACAAAGAGGCCTGGGATGAAAAAGATGTCGTGGAAACAATCTGCAAAGAGTCCGGCAAGCAGTTTGATCCTGAACTTGTGGAGGTTTTCGTGGAGTGCCTTGATACCCTCCGCCAGTTTGGAAAGCTCTATGCAGATCATGCCGAGTGACGGTCGAGTCGAATTTGCTTTTTAAAGGTACGTATGAAATCAACCATACTTGTCGTTGATGATGATGCTTCGCTGCGGCGCGTTTTAGAATACAACCTCCAGGATGCCGGCTATCAGGTGTTTTCTGCTGCAGGCGGTGAAGAGGGGTTGGCTCTCTTTGCCGAAGAAGCTCCGGCACTGGTCATATCCGATATGAAGATGCCCGGCATGGACGGCATGCAACTTCTGAAAGCCATTAAGGAACGCTCGCCGGAAACGCTGGTAATCATGGTCACAGCCTTTGGCACGATTGATATTGCTGTGGATGCAATGAAGGCCGGGGCATATGACTACATCACAAAACCCTTCAATCGTGACGAGCTGCGCCTGACCGTTGCCAAGGCTCTCAAGTTCAGTGGTCTGACTGTTGAAAACAGGCGCTTGAAAGATGAGTTGGCAGATAAGACAGATTACCACACTATTATTGGATCATCAAAAGCCATGGGACGGGTTTTTGAAATTGTTCGCAAGGTAGCTGATACGGAGGCATCGATTCTGCTCACGGGGGAGTCTGGAACCGGCAAAGAGCTGGTAGCCCGTTCGATCCATCAACAGAGCGGTCGCCGCCATGCCCCCTTTATCGCAATAAACTGTGCGGCGATCCCGCGCGATCTCCTTGAAAGCGAACTATTCGGTCACGTCAAAGGGGCGTTTACAGGAGCTATTAAAGACAAGACCGGCAAGTTTCAAATTGCAGATGGCGGCACGCTCTTTCTGGACGAGGTGGGAGAGTTGCCGATCGAACTCCAGCCCAAGCTGTTGCGGGCTTTGCAGGAAAAGGTGATTGAGCCGGTTGGCGGGACAAAAGAGCAGCGGCTTGACGTACGGATAGTGGCCGCCACCAATCTGGATATGGATAAAGCGCTCTCTGAAGCCACTTTCCGCGAGGATCTTTACTATCGTCTGGCGGTCATCCCGATCCATCTACCATCGCTGCGGGAACGACGAGAGGATATCAACCTGTTGTTGCGCTATTTCTGTAAAAAACATCAAGCCGATGCAGTTGTCTTTGACGCCGGTGCCACTGCTGCTCTTAATGTTTACGGGTGGCCCGGGAATGTCCGTGAGCTTGAGAATCTTGTTGAGCGCCTTATGATAATGCGGAGCAGTGACGTCATAACCGTTATCGATCTACCGGATAAAATTCTGAGCGGTGGCTTGATGTCTGACGCCTCATCCAACTCCGGCAAAGTGGTAAATCTGCCCATAGGCGGCTACTCTCTGGAGCAACTTGAGCGTGAGGTTGTCACTGAGGCTCTGGAGCAAAACAGTTGGAATCAGACCGCCGCAGCCAGATTCTTACGCATTCCCAGGCACACTCTTATCTACCGGATGGAAAAGTATGGAATCACACCCTCAGCAAAAACCGAATGATATGATCCGCAGAGAACTGCAGGTTAGGGATCGTACCGCCGATTTACCGGACAGTGAAGCCGTTCTGTGTTCTTTTACCGATGGGGTGGCGGATTACAGGTATACGGTAAGTATTGAAAACGGTAGCGCCGTGAAAACGATCCAAAGCCCAGCCTGTGAGACCGTCACTGGGTATACACCCCAGGAATTTGCGGATAATCCCTATCTATGGATTAAGATGGTTGTACCTGATGAAGTCGATCATGTACTGAACTGGGTGCATCAGCTCCTGGATGGTGTGGTGACCCCTGCCATTGAACACAGAATCATGCGTAAAGGCGGTGAGGTACGCTGGGTGCGCGACACAGCCATTCAGTTCAAGGATGCTTCCGGGACCCTCTTGTCGTACGACGGTATCGTACAGGACATCACTGAACAGAAGCGGGCAGAGGAGATGCTTCAAAAAGCAAATGCCTATAACCGCAGTTTGATTGAAGCCAGCCTGGACCCTCTGGTAACCATCGGAAAAGACGGTACGATCACTGACGTGAATCATGCCACTGAACTTGTGACCGGATTATCACGGGAAGAGCTTATCGGCAGTGACTTTTCGAGCTATTTCACCGAACCGGAGACCGCCAACAACGGGTATCGGCACGTATTTCATGAAGGTACCGTGCGGGACTACCCGCTTGAGATCAAGCACCGGAACGGGCATTTGACGTCTGTACTTTACAATGCCACGGTATACCGTGACCCCAAAGGAGAAGTCATCGGCGTCTTTGCTGCCGCGCGCGACATTAGTAAACAGAAGAGAACCGACTCTATCCAGCAGGCCCGCCTCAGACTCAGTGAATTCGCCTTCTCCCATTCTCTTGACGAGTTATTGACTAAAACCTTAGATGAAGCAGAAGCCCTGACCGGCAGCGTAATCGGTTTTTTCCATTTTCTTGATGCCGATCAGAAAACCCTGCTGCTGCAAACCTGGTCTTCAAATACCCTCTCCAGCATGTGTACCGCTGATGGGAAGGGGGAACATTACCAGATTGATATGGCTGGGGTGTGGGTAGATTGTATTCGCCTACGTCGACCGGTAATCCACAACGATTATGCGACGCTGGAGCATAAGAGGGGGTTGCCGGAAGGACACGCGCCCTTGCTGCGTGAACTGGTTGTGCCGATCTTCCGCAGCGACACGATCGTAGGAATTATCGGAATTGGCAATAAACCGGTTGACTATGTTGATGACGATATTGATGCGGTAGTTCAGCTTGCGAACCTGGCCTGGGATATTGTGGTTGGCAAGCGGTCCGAAGAGGCTTTGATGGAGAGCCAGACAAAACTGCTGGAACAAAACAATGAGTTGCAGGCAACTGAAGAGATGTTGCGTGTCCAGATCAATGAATACGAAGTAATTCAGGTGCTTCTACGGGAAGCCAAAGCTGCTGCAGAAGCTGCCAACCAGGCCAAGAGCCAGTTTCTGGCAAACATGAGCCATGAAATACGCACCCCTATAAACGGCGTGATCGGCCTGATAGAATTGCTGCTGGGCTCGGGGCTTACCGAGAAACAGCGCACTTACGCCCAGCTCGCGAAGCAGTCAACCAGAAATCTTGTGCAACTGATCAGCGACATCCTCGACCTCTCCAAAATAGAGGCGCACAAGATCGTGCTGGAAGCACGGGATTTTGATCTGGATGCCGAAGTAACCTGTACTATCAACCTCCTTTCCCTGCATGCACAGGAAAAAAACCTGACACTAACATCATTGATCGATCCGGATGTGTTGCTCCGCCTGAAAGGTGATGCGGGGCGACTGCGGCAGATTATTACCAACCTGGTGGGCAATGCTATCAAATTCACTGCCAAGGGCTCTGTTTCACTTCATATACAAACAGAGCGAGAGGACGAAGAACATGTAACCCTTAGGTTCACGGTCTGTGACAGCGGCATCGGCATTTCAGCGGACAAACTGGAAGAAATATTCAATCCTTTTACCCAGGCGGACGGCTCCACTTCCCGTAAATTCGGCGGTACCGGGCTGGGACTTACCATTTCGCGACAGTTGGCTGAATTGATGGGTGGGACTGTCCAGGTGGAGAGTACCGAGGGGATGGGGGCAACGTTTTGGTTTACCGCACTTTTTGAAAAGCAGAAAGCCATCTCTCCTGGGTTTCCATCTCTCCCTCCTGGCGAAGGTCTGGGACTGGAGGAGCTGGAACGCACTGTTTCATCATGTTGTAATGAGAAACCCCATCCAGGTTCTGACGCTTATAATTATCACCTGACGGATGTTGAAGGGGAGATAACTTGCGCCATCAGACTGCTTCTGGTCGAGGATGACGCTACCGGTCGGTTCGTGACACAATCCATTCTTGCAAACTACGGCTATCGGGTGGACGTGGCCTGTGATGGTAGCGAGGCTCTGGAGCTGCTGGAGAACCACGATTACAATGCCGTTCTCATGGACTGTATGATGCCTGGAATCAACGGCTATGACGTTACCGCTGTTATTCGGGATCAAGCTTCAAAAGTCAGAAACCACGATATACCGATAATTGCACTTACAGCCAATGCTTTTGATGAAGACCGTAAAAAATGCCTCACAGCCGGTATGGATGATTACCTGGCAAAACCTCTCGAAGTTGAAAAATTACTGGTGATGCTTGAGAAATGGGCGGCTCCCCGCTCAACCCCTGTAACTCGCAGCGATTCCGATTGCAGAGCCACTGCTCAGATAAGCACGGCTGGCAATACGGCACTGCATTTTACCAGTAAGACTGATGCTTTTGAGATAGATGCATTCATCGCGAGAAATCAAGGTGATATCAGGCTCTGTTGTGATGCAGCCAACATATTTATCAACAGTGTACCTGAATATTGTGGCTCAATCCGAGCGGCGCTGGCAGCAAAGGATGCTGTTGCTCTCCGTCAGTCAGCGCACAAGCTGAAGGGAGCCGCAGCAAATTTTTCCATGCCGTTTCTTTCCGACAGTGCCGGTTCACTTGAATCTGTCGCCAAAACCGGTGATTTCGATGCAGCAGCAGGGCTGGTATCTGTTCTCGAACAGATGATTGAGCAAGCGCTTGAGGCGATGCAGGAACAACTAATCGTACCAAACAGAAAGGATAACCAATGAAAATTCTTGTTGCCGAGGATGATGCCCCTTCCAGCTTTATTTTGCAGTCTCTTCTGACATCTTGGGGTTATGACGTCAGAACTGCAGCCGACGGAAATGAGGCATGGTCGATTCTATGCGAACCGGATCACCCGCAACTACTGTTGCTTGACTGGATGATGCCCGGTATCGAAGGGCCTGAGATTGTACGGCGACTGCGGAAAAGGGGGACTGAACGGCCTTACTATTCAATAATCATTACCTCTCGCAATGATACCGGTTCTGTAGCTAGTGCGCTTAACTCCGGCGCAGACGATTTCATCAGCAAGCCTTTTGATAACAATGAACTGCGGGCGCGGGTATCGGTGGGATATCGCACAAGCTGCCTGCAGATTGCGCTTTCAGAGCATATACGGGACTTGAGTCAGGCCATGGCGAGGTTGAAACAATTGGAGGGGGATTAGCCCGATCTGCATGTACTGGAAAAAAGTCAGGGATAGTGCGGAAGTCAGTTTCAGAGGTCATACCCCAGAGTCAACATGAACCCGGATGTTCCAAGAATAACGAACTGGGTACTCGTCCGCTGATATTTGTAGCCCACCGCCGGGATGACACCGAGACCTACCCCGTCGGCGTTAGCTGGAATTTTATTTTCGTAGGGCTTCACATATCCCAAGAGTGCTCCTCCGGTCAGTTTGAAAAAAACGTGCTCGACCGGTGAACCAGCTATCCAGCGTTTTCCGCCGTAGAGATAGCCGCAAGGCTGAGAGAATGAATTCTTGAACAGGGCACCTCCCAGCTCCCAACGTGAAGCCGATTCCCATTCAATGGCGGTAAACCAGGGGAAGGAGTTGTGTTCCGGGTTGTGGCTATAATGGTAAGTAACGGGGCCGAAGATAATTGAAACCCGGTCATCCTCGGTAAAAAAATCGGCATGAGCCACATTCGCCCGGATGAAAAGCGAAAGTACGACGATGATTAACAGGCTGAAGTACCTGCCTGAAGTGGAAGGTGAACGGAAATTTTCGGGAACTTTAGTCATGGTGATTTTCTCATTTCATCTAGTGCGATATGGCGGTGGCGAATTGAGCGCCTGCTGTTTCTACGATTTCGATGATTCTCAGGAGAGTGGTTTCTTGAAACACCGCTATTGAAAGCGTCGGATCAATATTGGTATCGGCTGAAATAGCGATATTTATGGCACTGGTGGTTAGTGACTCCAACGTCACTTCAGATTTAACCACCCACTCCAAATGTGTCAGATACGATTTGATCTCAGAAAGTATGAGGCAAATTTGTGCGTGCGATGTGCCATAACCCAAACTGACAGTAGTTTTGAATACGTGCTTGGACTTTCGCGATGAATTTTTTATATTTACGGTGGAAAAGTGCGAATTGGGGACAATGAGCAGTGTCTTGTCGGCAGCGCGGATTTGCGTAGAGCGTAAACCAATCGATTCGATACGGCCTCTGATGGTGCCAAATTCACATTTTTCCCCAACACGCACCGGGCGATCCAAGAACAGAGTCAATCCACCCACAACGTTTTTAAAATACTCCTGCGCACCAATGCCCACAGCCAAACCCAATGCACCAAACCCTGCCAAGAGCGGCGCGACCGGGATCCCCATGGATTGAGCGCCAAAATAAATCACCGTTCCCGCGCCTATGATGGCGATAAGGCGAAACAGGGTTCGGATGAAACTGGCATCGATAGCACGTTTGCCTACGCTCTGTACCGCCGACAGGCGTTCTCCCACCCAAATAATTATGCCAAAAATAAGCCAGCTTTGCGCCATGTAGATCAACGATTTAAGGAGCTGCATGACCACGGTTTCAACCTCGGCCGTGATGTTAAATTGATAATCAATTAAGTAGGTTGCTACGTACAGCAGACCCATGATGAAGGACGGCGCTATCAGATCCGATAACGTATGTGCTTCGCTTCGGTCGTTCATGAAGTGTCTGCGGATCAGATGAAGTATACTTGGCACCAGCAGAGATAAGGTGACAAGCAGAGCGATCCATTGCCACAGGGTTTGGTCCCAGTAGAGTTCGGATTTACTCCACGCCGGTAGCCAGTTATTCCATTTTGGTGGAAACAAATTCCCGGGCGTACTGGTAAAATAAAAATATAGATTAGGTTCATCGCTTGCTTGCGCATAGCTTGGAGGCAGGTGTTCAACTTTTCTGTAAAACTCGGGAATGCGGCGCAGCGTTTCGCTCGAAAACAGGTAGTCAGGTTTTTGTGCATTTTTGGATTTTTCGATGGCGATTTCGGTATCAGGAATTTCCCATCGAAGCAAAGGATCGCCTTTATCGGTTGTAGTCCGATCAGGAACGCTGTCTTTCAATGGCATGGGTATGCGTTTGAATATCTCATACAACATTAGCGTCCGCTCGGTGGCCACCCGGTCGCGCATCGCCTCAGGGACTTCGCTCAGGTCGAACATACGAGCAGCCTGGTCAATCATTTTAACAGCATCCATCCTCTCGTTTTCGTGCGCCTCAGAATGGAATAGTCCCCCTTCTTGACGGGATTGAACTTCCAGAGCGAAGATGGTTTTGCTTGCTTGTCGAGTCTTTTCCAGAAAGCCAAACAAGGTTTCCTGCGGGGAACGCATACCCGGATACGACAAGACACCACGCGCTTGCTGTTCAGTAGATAAATCATTGAAAGGTGCTGTTGGCGTTGTCGCCCCCCAAACTGAAGTGGTGATTAACAATACAGTGACGAGGAAAAAACTGCGCCAGACTATGGTGTTATTCGGGTTCCTTGAGGATGCCATCTTAATTCTAGTCCTTTATGGTTTGTTGTGACCTATTGCAGACCAGTGGATCTTGTGTTGCCGGATATTTTTCAGCGGGGCAGACAATACCACCTGAAATGAACTGCCGTCAATTCGATTACTGTGAAATTTCATCTTGAGCGGCCTGAACCGCATGAAGAATATCCCTCCATATCTGTAGAATATTGCACAATCCGCTCATAACTACCACCATACGTCAATAAATATCTGTATAATATCAAATAATTACAACTTGGCACGACATCTGCTTGGTAAAAAGCAGCTATTATTTATCTATCAGGGAATACGTCCCGAATGAAAACTAAATTCGTCATCATATCCATTGTTATTAGTGCCGTCGCTCTTCTATCCGTTCTTGCGTTATTCGTCAGGGTCGGAGCGACCGCAGATTCGGTGGCGGTTCTAAAAACAAGTGGCATGACCTGTGGCAGTTGCTCAAGCAAGATCAGTAATGCGCTTGAAAAGTTGAAAGGAGTAGCAGTTACTGAAGTTGATGTTGAAGGTGGCTGGGTGATTGTAGGTTACGACACAAAAACCGTTAAGCCGGAGATTCTGGCGGAGACGGTTAATGGCGCCGGTTTCGCCAGCGATATTAACCAGATACTGACGCCCGGGCAATTTGAACAGATAACCGGTCGGAGAATTGAAAAAATAGCTGCTTCGTCGTCAGGATGTTGTAGTGGTAAGGGTGGTAAGGGTGGTGGCTGTGGCTGTAATAAAGTAAAATAACAAAGGAGATTTAAATGTCATCAAATCGCATGAACCAGGCTATACGGACAGGAATCGTTACAGTGGCGCTTTTGATTTGCGCAGCAACAGTATTTGCTTTCTCATTCGGCAAATATGAAAAGGTGAAGGTGAGCAACGGAGTTGCAATGATACCGGTTGATAAACTGGCTGATGGCAAAGCGCGCTTCTATAAATTTGAAGACGGCGGGAAAGAGATCGTCTTTTTTGCGACCAAAGCGGCTGATGGCAGTGTAAAGACCGCTTTTGACGCCTGTGATGCCTGCTATAAAGCCAAAAAGGGGTACGAGCAGCAGGGTGACAAAATGAATTGTAAAAACTGCAACCAGAAATTTGCCATCAACCGCCTGGGCCCTAATGCCATAGGAGGCTGTAACCCCGGTTATCTGCCGCATAAATTGAGCGGCAATACTATTTCCATTTCAGTAAACGACCTCAAAAGCGGAGCGAGATACTTCTGATGAAACTGCATACTATCTCAGTAAATAACCTTAAGCGTCGCAAGGCCAAAATGGCCTTTCTGACTATCGGTCTGATGGTCGGCATTGCCACTATTGTCACTCTGGTAACTCTGACCCGATCGATGTCCGGCGATATCGAACGGAAGATGGATGAATTCGGCGCAAATATCCTCGTTACTCCCCAGAACAACGGGTTGTCAATGAACTACGGCGGCATCGCTCTTGGTGGAGTTACCTTTGATCAGCGAGAGATACAGGAAGAGGATCTGTTAAAGATTAAAACCATTGCCAACCACCAAAACCTCTCGGCTGTCAGCCCAAAAGTTCTTGGCGGCATCAAAGTCAATAACCATGATGTGTTACTTGTCGGCGTACACTTCGAAAGCGAATTGAAGATGAAGCAGTGGTGGAAGATTTTTGGCAAGGAACCTGAGTCTGAGCAGGATCTTTTGCTCGGATCCGATGCATCAAATGTGCTTAATGTTTCTTCCGGCGACATACTGACCATCAAGGGAGAAACCTTCAAAGTCGCCGGGGTACTCGATCATACTGGTTCCCAGGATGACGCATTGATATTTGCCTCTCTGAAAAAAGCCCAGAAGCTTTTGGGCAAGGAGGGCAAAATAAGCATGGCTGAGATAGCGGCGCTATGCTCCGGATGCCCCATTGGTGACATGGTGACTCAGATTGCCGAAAAAATTCCTGACGCCAGGGTGTCGGCAATTCAGCAGGTTGTTGAAGGGCGTCTCAAAACGCTGGATCAGTTCAAACGTTTCTCATATGCAATGGCCGGAGTGGTACTTTTTATCGGTTCCATGATCGTTTTCGTCACAATGATGGGGAGTGTCAACGAACGGACGGTAGAAATCGGTATATTCAGAGCCATCGGCTTCAGAAAAAGTCACATTATGCGGATCATCCTGCTGGAAGCGGCTATGGTCAGTCTGCTTGCCGGATTGCTTGGCTATGCCGTTGGCATCTGTGGTGCAAAACTGGCCCTACCGTTTATGGCTGAGAGCAAGAATGCCCTCCTGATCTGGGATGGTTGGGTGGCCTTTGGTTCGGTAGGACTCGCTGTAATAGTTGGGCTCCTGGCCAGCCTCTACCCGGCGTTGCATGCAAGCAAGATGGATCCGACAGAGGCGCTACGAGCGTTATAAAGTCCCCCTTTTTAAAGGTGGGATCAAACCGAGGACAATATGGCACTAATAGAAATTAAAAACGTAAGGAAACAATATACCAGCGGCGATGACGTCGTCGAAGCACTGCGCGGTGTGGAGATAATCATTGAGGCTGGCGAATTCATCACGATCATGGGGCAGTCCGGTTCCGGCAAAAGCACACTTTTGTCAGTGATGGGGGGCATGAATCATCCCACCTCCGGCGAAGTGGAGATGGCCGGAGTCAATCTGTATAAACTCCACGGCGAAGAACTGGCAGATTTCCGGGCGAACAATCTTGGCTTTGTCTTTCAGTCATTCAATCTGATCTCCTATCTGACTGCAATAGAGAATGTCATGCTCCCGCTGGTAATTCACAAGATGAATACCACGGCGAAAAAAACCGCCGCACGTCAGGCTCTTGAGCGGGTCGGACTGGGTGGCAAATTTGACCGTCTGCCCAATCAGCTCTCAGGTGGCGAGCAGGAGCGGGTTGCCATTGCCAGAGCGATCGTCAACAATCCGAAAATCCTACTTGCAGATGAACCGACCGGCAACCTGGATTCAAAAAATAGCGAGGAGGTTATGGCCTTGTTTCGCGAGCTGAATAATGCCGGCCAGACCGTTGTCATGGTTACCCATAATCCGGAAAATGGCAGATATTCTGACCGGATTATTACCTTGAAGGATGGGGTTGCGGTATGAAAACTCTTTGTACGTTTATACTTCTGATGCTGTTATCGCATTTTTCCTCAACAGCATGGTCGGAAGATTTAAAAATGCCGTCTGATGAGTTGACGCGGCTGGTTAATACGGCTCTCGCCGGTAATCCTGAGTTGAAGTATTCGGAAGCCCGCTGGCAGATGTACAAAAATATCATCGTTCAGGCCGGCTCTCTGGATGATCCGATGCTGATGCTGAAAATTCAGAATGGCGTCATCCAGGATCCATTCAATTTCCGTAAGGAATCGATGACCGGCAAGGTTATCGCCATTTCTCAACAGCTCCCGTTCTGGGGCAAACGGGGTCTCAAACAGGAGATAGCCGAAAAAAACGCCGAGTCTTACAAGTGGCAGGTCGAGGAGCGCAAACTGGAACTTGCCAGAATGGTAAAAGAGACCTGGTTTCAGATTTACTATACGGACAAATCTTCAGAGATCGTCGCTAAAAACATCAGGATTATCGACGATTTCATCACCCTTGCCGAGACCAAGTACTCCGTTGGCCAGGGGGCACAGCAGGATCTCTTTAAATCACGGGTTGAACGTTCAAAAATGCTCGATATGAAAATTTCTCTGGATCAGAGGCGCAAAAGTCTCGTGGCAGCGCTCAATGCCCTGCTTTCACGTTCGCCGGAAACAGCAGTGGCGAGGGTTGACGATTTCGAGATCAAGCCGCTCAATCTGTCGTTTGATAAATTGAGAACAACAGCCTTTGAAAGACGTCCTGCCATAAAGAGCCTACAAGCCCTTATCGATAAGGGTGAAGCGGCGCACCAACTGGCCAAAAAAGATTTTTTTCCCGATTTCAATGTCTCCCTGGAGTATATGCAGCGTGATCCGGCAATGGGTAGTGAGGGATTGGACACTTACAGTCTGGGTGTAACCTTTAACCTGCCGCTGCAGAGGGAGCGTCGTCATGCCATGATCGCCGGATCTGAATCGGAAACCAGAATGGCGGCTGAAGAGCTGAACAGCCTGAAAAACGGAATCGGTTCCGCCATCGCCGATCTGCTTGCCACAATGGAAAGAAGGGAAAAACTGGCATCACTCTACAAAACCGGCATAATCCCTCAGGCGGAACAGTCCCTTGAATCTGCAGTTATCGGCTACCGGGTCAGCAAGGTCGATTTTCTGAACCTGCTTGACAGCCGGATAACCCTGTTCAACTACGAACGGGAGCTGTACGAGTCGCAAGCAGAGTATATGATGGGGCTGGCGCGACTGGAAGCGACAGTGGGGATGGATCTGGGTGCCATTTAAAGTCAAAATATGAAGGGGTATCCCATGGCACTGAATAAAATAATTGCAACTCCACTGATTCTACTGACTATTATTGCTGCCGTCGTTTCCGGTTGGCTCTACCAGAAAGGGTGGTTCAAAGACGATGGCGGCGGACATTCAAAACTGGAGCATATAGTCCAGCTCTACACCTGCTCCATGCACCCCTTCATCATCAAGAATAAACCTGGCAGTTGCCCGATCTGTAGCATGGAACTGATCAAGAAGATTGACAATACTCCTGCCGATGGCACCGCCATGACACCGGAGCAGAAAAAGCAGGCTGAGATGCTCGGACACGTCTCCATGTCTGCAACCCAGAGGATCATGGCCAACGTGGCCACGGTAGAAGCTAAAAAAAATATTCTTAACAAAGAGATCAACGCCGTCGGTATCGTTCAGTACGATCAGTCGCGTCAGGCTAAGGCAACTGCCTGGATAGCCGGGCGCATCGACCGCCTCAACGTGAATACAGTGGGCGCAATTGTCTCCAAAGACAAACCTGTGGCGGAAGTCTACTCGCCAGACCTGATCGCAACTCAGCAGGAATACCTGCTTGCTGTCAAGAGCCGTGAACAGTTGAAAAACTCCCCTATCCCCTCCATATCACAAAATGGTGACGGACTGGTGTCCTCGGCCAGACAGAGACTCTTGCTCTTCGGAGTCAAGGAGAGCCAGATAGCCGACCTGGAGAAGACAGGCAGTCCGAATATCCGGCTCCCGATCTACACCCCTATCTCCGGCATAGTTATTGAGAAGATGGTGCAGCAGGGGCAATATGTAAATGTCGGCGAAGTTCTGTTTAACATTGCAGACCTTTCCCATGTCTGGGTAGAGGTTGAGGTGTACGAAAATGAATTCCCCAATATTCATCTTGGTCAGCATGTAGAAATCCGCTCACAATCCTTCCCCGGCAAACCGTTCAGCGGCAAGATCTCATATATCTACCCATTCCTCGATCCTAAGACCAGAACCGTCAAGGCACGCGTCGAGATGCCAAATCCCGGCATGAAGCTGAAACCGGACATGTTTGTTAATGCCATTATCAAGATACCGCTCGGTTCGGCAATCGTTCTACCGGTCACAGCCGTTATGGACAGCGGTAAGCGTCAGGTAGTATGGGTGGAGAGTTCTCCGGGAATGTTCGAACCTCGCGATGTTCAGGTCGGCCAGCGTACCGATGACAAAATACAGATTCTGTCTGGCGTAAAAATTGGAGATAAGGTCGCAGTATCAGGTAGTTACCTAATCGATTCCGAATCACAGCTTAAAGGGGGCGGAGGCCACGAAAACATGCCCGGCATGAAGAAAGACGAACCGAAAGGTGCGCAGCCGGCAAAGAAGGAAACGCTGAAGATGGATGATATGAAGATGTGAGTCGAACATCAAAGGCAATAGAACGCGGTACAGGCGGAAAAAACGGATAAAACCGGATTTTAAAGGAGAAATCCATGCTTTATGCTGATGTAACGGAAGAGATTATAAAATGTTTTTACAAGGTTTATAACACGCTAGGCTATGGTTTTCTTGAAAAGGTGTATGAAAATGCACTTGCTTTTGAACTATGTAAAAGCAACCTTATCGTACTGACACAGAAAAGCATAAAGGTTTATTATGAGGGCCAGGAGGTAGGTGATTATTTTGCAGACATGTTTGTTAATGATCTTGTGATTGTTGAATTGAAAGCGACTGAAAGCTTGAGGCAAGAGCACTTTGCACAATTAATGAATTATTGCAAGGCAACCAACGTGAAGGTCGGATTACTCCTCAATTTTGGGAAATCTCCAGAAGTAAAACGTGTCGCATTTTCTTCATAAAGATAGAACAAGGAAAAGTCGGTACATTCGGGGAAAATCAGTTTTATAACCTTGAACGATTTAAAATAAAAACAATTTATAGAGTTATAGACGAACAAATTCTTTCCTGCTTTACCCAAATTTTTAATCTGTATTTATCCGCCTTTACCGCTTTTTCCGCGTTCTATTGCCTGAAAGGTTCTAACTAATGATTGAAAAAATTATTGAATACTCCGCCCGCAACCGGGTAATTGTCCTGATGATGTTCGGGTTGATTATCGGCTGGGGGATCTGGGCGGTCTATAAGACCCCGGTCGATGCCATACCGGATCTCTCCGACAACCAGGTAATAGTATTCACCAACTACCCCGGGCGTTCGCCGCAGGTGGTTGAGGATCAGGTAACCTATCCGCTGGCGGTCAACCTTCAGGGTCTCCCCATGGTGCGCGCCGTCCGCGCCTCCTCGGCATTCGGCTTTTCGATGATTTATGTCATCTTCGAAGACAAGGCCGATATCTACTGGGCACGTACCCGTGTGCTGGAACGGCTTAACTATGCTGCCTCGCTGTTACCCTCAGGGGTTACTCCGACGCTTGGTCCTGACGGCACCGGAGTAGGCCATGTCTTCTGGTATACTATTGAAGGAAAAGGGTATGATCTGGAGCAGCTCCGCACGCTGCAGGACTGGTTTGTGCGCTACCAGCTCAACACTGTCCAGGGGGTAGCCGAGGTTGCCTCCATCGGCGGTCTGGTCAGGGAATACCAGATCGATCTCGATCCAAACAAGCTCTTCGCTTATAACATCAAGGTCGCCAGGATTATGGACGCGGTCAAGGCCTCCAACAAGGATGTGGGGGGGAGGCTGATCGAACAGGCCGATGCCGAATACCTGATCCGGGGACAAGGGTACATCAAGTCCAAGGAGGATCTTGAGAACATCGTCGTCGGTTCCGATATGCGCGGTACCCCGATCTACGTCAAGAATCTGGGGATCGTTCAGATGGGGGGCGCCATCCGGCGTGGCCTTCTGGAGATTAACGGCGAAGGTGAGGCGGTCGGCGGCATCGTCGTCATGCGCTACGGTGAGAATGCCAAGGCGGTCATTGACCGCGTCAAAATAAAAATAAAAGAGTTGGAGAAAGGACTCCCTCCTGGGGTCAGGATCAAGGTCTCATATGACCGCTCTGACCTGATCACCAGGGCGATTAACACCCTCAAACATTCGCTGTTAGAGGAATCTGTAGTAGTTTCACTGGTTATTCTGGCTTTTCTGCTCCACTTTAGAAGTGCCCTGGTTATTGTACTGACCATGCCGATCGCGGTGTTGATCGCTTTTATTACCATGAAGCTGATGGGAGTCTCCTCCAATATCATGTCTCTGGGGGGGATCGCTATCGCAATCGGTGTTCTGGTTGATGCCGGGGTGATCATGGTTGAAAACTGCTACCGGCAGCTTTCCGAAATGCCCGCAGAGGAGCGTGAAACAAAGCTGCTTGAGGTCGTTATTGCTTCATCCAGGCAGGTAGGGAGGGCTATCTTCTTCTCTCTGGCGATTATCGTGCTATCCTTCGTGCCGGTATTCTTACTGGAGGGTCAGGAGGGGAAGCTGTTTCATCCGCTTGCCTTCACCAAAACCTTTTCCATGATGGGGTCTGCCGTAATAGCCATCACGCTGGTTCCGGTGCTTATGTATTACTTCATGCGGGGCAGGATGCCGCCGGAGAGCTCCAACCCGGTTTCCACCTTCTTCATAAGATTGTACTCTCCTGTTATCCGCTGGGTGCTGGTCTGGAAAAAGAGCACTATTGCCCTCAATATTCTGGCTCTGGCTATAGCCGTGCCGATGTTTATGAAGCTTGGATCAGAGTTCATGCCGCCACTCGATGAAGGTTCCTTGCTCTATATGCCGGTCACGCTCCCCAACGTTTCCATTACCGAGGCCAAGCGATTGATACAGGTGCAGGACAAGATCATAATGAGCGTTCCCGAGGTTGAGCACGTGCTAGGCAAGGTGGGTCGGGCTGAAACTTCGACTGACCCGGCGCCGGTATCGATGTTTGAAAGTATCATCATCCTCAGACCGAAAGACCAATGGCGTCCCGGCATCAAGAAGGCTGATATCGTTGCCGAACTCGACAGTAAACTCATGCAGATCGGGGTGCGCAACGGCTGGACCCAGCCGATTATCAACCGGATTAACATGCTCTCAACCGGCATCCGCACCGACCTCGGTGTCAAGATATTCGGCAATGACCTGAATGTACTCAAAGATCTGGCACTTCGGGCCGAAACGATTCTGAAACCGATCAACGGTGCTGTTGATGTGGTGGCTGAACGGGTCACCGGCGGTAACTACATGGATATCGACATCGACAGAGAAGCCGCCGCCCGTTACGGTGTCAACGTCGGAGACATTCAATCAATAATAGAGACCGCTCTGGGGGGCGAAATGCTCTCAACCTCAGTTGAGGGACGTAACCGCTTCCCGATCCGCCTCCGTTACCTGCGTGACTATCGTGACAATATCCCCGCTATTCGCCGCATTCTGGTAGCCGGAATGGATGGGGCTCAGGTGCCACTCTCGCTGGTAACGAAACTTAAAATTTCCACCGGTGCGCCGGAGATCAACAGTGAGGGTGGGTTGCTCCGCTCGCTGGTATTTCTCAATGTGCGTGACCGCGACATGGGCGGTTTTGTTACCGAGGCCAAGCAGATTTTGGAGAAGGAGCTTAAACTCCCTGCCGGTTATTATGTTGTCTGGTCCGGGCAGTGGGAGAACCAGCTACGCGCCAAGGCGCGCCTGCAGATACTGATACCTCTCGGCCTGGTTATAATCTTCATACTTCTCTACTTCACTTTTCATTCGGCGCTGGAGGCGAGCATGGTCATGCTCTCGGTTCCCTTCGCCCTGGTCGGCGGAGTCTACCTGATCTCGGCGCTGGGGTATAATCTCTCGGTGGCGGTCTGGGTCGGTTTCATCGCCCTGTACGGTATCGCCGTGGAGACCGGGGTGGTCATGGTCATCTACCTGCACGAAGCGCTTGACAAGAAGCTGATCAACGGACCGTGCAGCGAACAGGATATCTACGATGCCACCTTCGAAGGAGCTGTGCTGCGTCTGCGCCCCAAGCTGATGACCGTAGCTGTGGCTCTTCTCGGCCTGATACCGATCATGTGGTCAACAGGTACCGGTGCTGATGTCATGAAACCGATCGCCGCACCAATGATCGGTGGCATGATCTCCTCAGCGGTACACGTGCTGATTATGACGCCGGTGATTTTTGTTATGATGAAAAAACGGGATTTAAAAAGAGGAAAACTTCATTATTCGGGGATGAAGCACTGAGCAGAGCAGTTCCACTCGCCATTTTTTGCCAATTATTGCCAAGAAATAGACCGCTGATTCCAAGTCACTTATTCATATCCCAGCTCTCTAAGTTGTGACGGTCGTTCGCTCCAGTTTTCAACTACCTTGACGAAAAGTTCCAGATAAATTCTCGTGCCGAGCAGACGCTCGATATCCTGACGAGCCTGGCTGCCGATTTTTTTCAGCATCTCACCCTTTGCGCCGATTACAATCCCTTTCTGGGTATCACGTTCCAGCATGATAGCTGCCGCAATGGCTATAACACCATTTTCCCGCTCAACGAAGGACTCCACCACAACCGCCGTTGAGTATGGCACTTCGTCGCGTGTCAAACGGAAAACTTTTTCGCGGATCATCTCGGCTACGATAAATTTTTCCGGCATATCAGTCAGTATGTCATCCGGAAACATCGCCGCCCCTTCAGGCAGATAGCCGCTGACAACCGAGACGAGGTGGTCAACGCCATCATTACGCCCTGCAGAGATGGGAATAATTTCCTTGAACGGATACAGTGCAGCCCAGTCGGCTATTTTCTTCAGGATCATATTTTTGTCAGACAGCAGATCGATCTTGTTGAGCACCAGCACAACCGGCACTTTCGCCTTGCCAAGAACGTCCTGAATAAAGGGAGCATCAGCGCCGCCGGTGGCTTCAACCACCAGCAGCAACAGATCGACGCCGCTAATAGCCGAACGCGCCACATCTACCATACTCCGGTTCAGCCTGGAATGTCCGCTGTGAATTCCTGGAGTGTCAATGAAGACAATCTGACCGCCTGGAATATTGTGAATCCCCTGAATACGGTTGCGGGTCGTCTGCGGTTTATCGGATGTAATGACAATTTTTTCGCCGATAATACTGTTCAGGAGCGTTGACTTGCCGACATTAGGGCGACCGATGATTGAAACAAAACCGGATGTGAACTTTTCTTTTTTCATATTTAAATTTTCCTATCCAAACCCAGATGAGCCGGAAATAAGATGTTGTTAAAACAGATGGTTTTAAACAAAAAAATCTTTTT